>NZ_JBALMU010000008.1:0-6981 GCF_036962285.1 Bacillus sp. JJ634 | reverse complement strand
TGGGGAGTATTTTTCATTTTTTTACCATGTAAAAATGAAGTATTTTTTCATTGACTTCGCAAAAAGAATAAAATAACCTATAAAGGTACTTTAATTTGAGTACTATTACTAAAGTGATTTAGTTAAAGTGATGTAGTTTGATTAAAATAAACTTTAACTCAAGGAAGGATACAACATATGAAATTTACTCAGTTCTTAAAAACAAGAGGGGCAACTGCTACAATCTTTATGGGGATTTTCTATGCAATTGCAATGCTAGGTATATTCTTACCTGGTTATACAGCGATTCCAGGAAATATCGATAAATTACCGATTGCTATTGTCAATGATGATGCCGGTGAATATGGGGCAAAGATTGCCAAGCAGTTACAAGAAAATTTACCGTTTAAGGAAATCGAGACGAATTTAACAAATAAACAGGCCTTAAACGATTTAGAACACAATGATTTAGCATTAGTCGTACATATTCCAGAGACATTCTCCGCGGATATGCAAAAAGGTGAAGTGTCATCAAGTATCGACTTTACAGTTAATGAAGCAGGGGCAACAGTTGTTTCTTCCACTATGAATTCAATTGTTACAGAAATTAATAGCCAGTTAAGCACACAATTTTCACAACAAACAGCTCAGGGCGTATTAATGAACTTTAATGTACCAGAAGAGCTAGCTGCTGAATTGGCTAAAAAGATTGAAACAGCTTATGTAGGAAATGTAGTTGCAATCAACGAAATGCCAGACGGTATGCATAATAATATGCTGCCAATGTTCTTAACGATGGCTGGTTATACGGGTGCGATGATTGGAGCGATGCAATTAGTAGCTGCCTTTAAGGAAAGCCGTGGAAAAGCAAGTAAAACACGTTTATTCAGCTATGTACAATTAACTGCGTTATTGGTTGCAGTTGTATCATCATTATTTGCTTTGGGTTTAACATATTTAATCAATAAGCCAAGTGGTGACCTGTTCTTTAGTTTAGTAGGACAGCAAATTTTAAACTATATGGTATGTTTTAACTTTACCGCGATTGTAATCTTCTTAATGGGTGAAGGCGGTATGATTTTAAACTTACCAATTTTATTAATACAAACATTAGCAAATGGTGCCACAATTACACGTGATATGATGTACTTGCCATATGAATGGATGAGTCACATTTCGCCGATGTATTACTCGGTACAGGCATACTTTGCAAACCTATATGGCAGCATTAGTCCAAGTCCGTATATTTGGTCAATGGTTACAGTAGGTGCGGTTGCCCTGTTAATTAATATTGCTATTGTCGCGTTTATCCACAAACCAATGCCAATAGAAGTAGCGGAAACAGAAAGTGTAAAGAATGCAACTGAAATCACAGTGTAGTTTTGCTAAAATAAGAAGAGAATTCTTCTTGAAGGAGCAAAGAGAATGTCCATTCAAATTTTTATATTGAGTAAACTGATGGAGGATAACAATTATCCTTATAAATTAAAAAAACAGCTTTCAGAACCCATTCCATTGGATCAACTAGGTGGGTTGACAGAAAGTAAACTGTACTACCACTTTGATTCATTAGCCAAACAAGGTTTAATTGAGACCGTCGAAATCGTAAAAGAAGAACATCGACCTGATAAGCAAATATTTGCGATTACGGCTAAAGGTCGTGAAGAACTACCGAAAAAAATCTACAAGCTGTTTGAAAACACGGATAAGATTAGTGATATGGTGGTAGGCTTAGCAAGCATCAAGTATGTGGATCGTGAGAAAGTAGTAGAAATATTAGAGAAAAAATTAAAAAATATTAAGGGTCATTGGGAGCAAATTACTAATTTCGAAAAGCAGATTGAGATAGACAAAGAACACGAGAAGTTTGCAGAATTTATGAGTGGCTATGTTTCAACTAGAACAGAGCACACAATTTATTGGCTTGAAGAGTTAATTAAGCGAATTAAACAAAGGGAAATATAATGGGGGTGTAGTTTGTTCCAAAATAAAATAAAGAAAAGTCAGTTTTCATCAGATTTCTGGCTGACCTTATAATACGAACGGGTGCGTTGATCCAAGAAGGATTAACGCACTTTTTTGTAGTGTGCTAACGAGCAGCATTAATTGAAAAAGGAAGGAAATCCTTAACTATCTGAATATCGAAAACATTCCACAAATATGGTAAATATCATATATCTAGAAGGTATTTGCTCCCTTATAAAGAATTGGATTAGATGAGATCAAAATTTTTTCAATTGGGAGTGGTTCACTATGTTAGCTTTAGCTCTACAAGGCATTGGGGGGATGAACTCATTTGCGGCTGGGGTACTTCAAACGCTTCGAAATGAGGGGGTTAAACCAGATTTGATTTCAGCTACCAGCGGTGCTATATTGTCAGCATATTATTTTTTACAAAAAGACCCTAATGCTATTGGAAAACATTATGATGAGTATTTTAAATCCGAAGAAAATGGAATCCCAACTTTTTTCAAATTCATGCAATACGCATACATGGGCATTCCTGAAAAATTTTCTCCTAATTACCTCAACATTTTTGAAAGATTGCCTGACAATTGGCCTTTTTCGAGATTGGAGGAATGGATTAACTTCTGCTTCCCTAACAAAATTTACAAATCTGAATTTCCTCAACAATTTTTTGATGATATCGCCAATTTTTTTTCCACCAATGAGGAAGTGGGAATTATTATGAATGCTTATAATGTTAATAACGATCAGGCAGTTTTGTATGTGAACGAACGAGCTCTGGATACAATGGAATTAAACAAGAGCGAACATTTTGAGGTCAAACCAATAACTCCGGATGGTGTGAGAGCGTGTTTGCAGTTGCTTCAATATGGAGACTTTAAAGGGGAATATGATGGAGCTTATCAATATAATCCGGTTTTGTCTCCGTTGGTAGTAGCTGACGAGATTATTTTGGTGACAGTAGCGCCACTAGGCAAATCTCTGGACCCGATCGATAACATTTTTGATATCGAAGACTTTAAATTGAAGATGTTATTTAAAAATGCCCTTTATGCAGAGCTTAATGATATTTCTCGGATTAATAAACTTATTGAATATGGAAATAAGCTGGTTCGTCCAGAATCAGCAAATAAACCGTATAAAGAGTACAAACCGATTAAAGTGCAAACAATTCAGCCTACAATTCATCGTGGATTCTTTGAATATTTTGTGGAAACCCGTGAATTTTACCAGGATGGTGTGTCTCAAGCGAAAAAGTTTATTGATGATAGTCTCTAAATAAGTAGGCACAGATTGAACGTGGATAAATCCCTCGTATAATTCATTGTTTTTGAACTAGAATATTGAAAATTATAAAATTATTATTGACAATTCTTTTTGATATGATAAATTAAGTTTATAAGTTTAGTGTGAATTAAACGGATACATATTGTTAGAGGCTGATTAGACAACTAAAGGCCCCTATGTTCAATTATATGCTTGCTCAAGTATATATTGAAATAGGGGTCTTTTTGTTTTCGAACATCAAGCTCGAAGGTTAGTTTAAATGTAGGCACTGACTATTGTTGACTGAACAAATCAGAAGCAAATCGTAATCTACGCTAATTAAAAAACTAACAGGGCTGATACAACCATTAAACATACTATTCAGATGAGTTTAATAAAGGATGGAGTGGAGCAAATGATTACTGCTGAAAAAATTAGATTTGAACGTGTCACAAAATCCTTTGCTGTTCGTGATGCGAATAAAAAAGGAGTATCAAATGAATATACAGCGGTCCAGGATTTAAGTTTTACCGTACGAGAAGGAGAGTTTATCACTCTAGTTGGACCAAGCGGCTGCGGTAAATCTACGCTATTAGATCTAACAGGAGGTTTAACCACACCAACACGAGGCCGTATTTTAATTGATGGGAAAGAGATTGCGGGTCCCGGTTTAGATCGTGGAATTGTTTTTCAACAATACGCACTATTTCCATGGAAGACGGCGCGAGGAAATATCGAATTTGGCTTAGAGGCAAAAGGTATTCCAAAGCGTGAATGGAAAGAAAAAGCAAATTATTATCTTAATTTAGTAGGGCTCAGCCAATTTGCTGATCGCTATCCACATGAATTATCTGGCGGGATGAAGCAGCGTATAGCGATTGCTAGAAGTTTAGCTTTTAATCCGGATGTCTTACTAATGGATGAACCCTATGCTGCATTAGATGCGCAAACACGTGAATCTCTGCAAAGTGAATTACTTCGAATTTGGAAGCAAACAAAGAAAACAATTATTTTCATTACCCATAGTATTGATGAAGCTATCTACTTGGGAGAGCGTGTCGTTGTGTTGACTGGGGGACCGGGACAAGTGAAGGAAATTGTCGATGTTCCGTTAAAATCACGAGATGCAGATGTTCGTTCACATCCAGACTTTGTGAAAATACGTCAAAAGGTCTGGAATTTATTACATGAACCAGAATATATAGGAGCAAATATTTAAATAAAAGAGAGGGGGATTCAAATGGAAACAGTAAAATCAGTCGACTTATCTGTAAATAATAAAAAGTTAAAAAATATTGGATTTTCTGGCTTACAAAAGTTGTTTAAACAATCCATTGTATTAATTGCATTGTTCTTACTATGGGAAATAGCGCCACGTATAGGCTTAGTGGACGAAGCATTCTTTCCGCGATTTTCAAGCGTATTAATTGCTTGGTGGGAGATGGTGAAGTCAGGTGAACTGTTTGCCCACTTCTCAGCGAGTATTACACGTTCTATTTTTGGTTTTGGTTTGGCATTAGTGATTGCGATTCCACTAGGTCTATTAATCGGTTGGTATCCGCTAGCACGCGATTTACTGAATCCTGTATTAGAATTATTCCGTAATACAGCGGCGTTGGCATTATTACCTGTATTCATGTTATTACTAGGGATTGGTGAAACTTCTAAAATATCTATTATATTGTTTGCTTGCACATGGCCTATTCTCTTAAATACTATCGCTGCAGTGGGGAGCGTGGATCCATTACTTATTAAATCTGCACGCTCGATGAATATTTCATCGTTTAAATTGTTTTACAAAGTTATTTTACCGGCATCTGTACCAACAATGTTTACCGGTATTCGTATGGCGGGATCAAGTGCTATTTTAATTTTAATAGCAGCAGAAATGGTAGGCGCAAAAGAAGGGTTAGGTTATTTAATCACTTACTCTCAGTATAATTTCATGATTCCAGAGATGTATGCAGGAATTCTAACAATCTCGGTTTTAGGTTTATTCATTAACTATGGTTTACTGTCGATAGAAAAAAGACTTTCACGATGGAAGCAAGATCCAACTTTATAATGGAGAATTACAGGACATTGTATTGAAGCAAGAAGTTTTAAATAAAGTGAAAGATTTTAAGGGTAGTGATTATTCTATTGAAAGTTAAGTCTGACTGCTTAGCAATCAATTTTTATTTTACAAAAAACACACTAAACAAATATGAAAAATAGGAGAATGATAGTTATGTCAAAGAAAGAATTAAAATTAGGCGCATTTTTTATGCTCCCAGGACACCATGTTGTAGCTTGGCGTCATCCTGAAGCAAAGGCAGAGCATGTGTTAGATTTTGACTTTATTAAGGAGCAGGCGGTGACAGCAGAAAGAGGCAAGTTTGATATGATTTTTCTTGCTGATGTATTAAGCGCTCGCGCAACTAATTCTGGGTTTGATCAGCAATGTTCGGTATTCTTTGAACCGTTTACTCTTTTATCAGGTTTGGCTGCGGTGACTAAAAATATTGGTCTTGTTGGGACTGTATCGACAACTTATACAGAGCCATTTAATTTAGCTCGGCAATTTGCCTCACTTGATCATTTAAGTAAAGGCAGAGCTGGTTGGAATGTTGTAACAAGTACTGGTGAAGAAACGGCACACAATTTTGGTCAGAAAGACATTAAACATGCAGAGCGTTATGAGAGAGCAGAAGAATTTGTAGATGTTGCGAAAAAACTGTGGGATAGCTGGGAAGATGACGCTATTTGTTTCAACCAAGAAACCGGGCAATTTGCAGATGCTTCAAAAGTTCATACGATTAATTATGAGGGAAAATGGTTATCTGTAGGAGGTCCATTAAATATTGCCCGTCCAGTACAAGGATATCCAGTTGTTGTGCAAGCGGGATCATCAGAAGCAGGAAAAGAATTAGCAGCAGAGACAGCGGAGGTGGTTTTTACAGCATGGCAAACATTAGAAGATGCACAAAAGTTTTATCGTGATGTGAAAGGTCGTATGGTGAAGTATGGACGTAATCCAGATGAATTAAAAATCATGCCTGGTGTATATCCGATTGTTGGTAAAACAGAGGAAGAAGCACAACTAAAAAGACAGCAATTGTTAGATTTAATTCCAGAGGCAGCAGGTGTTGCAAGACTATCTGCGCAGTTAGATTTTGATTTAAGCGGTTATCCAGTGGATGGTCCGCTGCCTGAATTACCAAACATTGAAGAAGTAAACGGTATTAAAAGTCGCTTCCAATTAGTAAAAGAGCTTGCTGATCGTGAGAATTTAACTATTCGTCAGTTATATCAACGAATTGCAGGAGCACGTGGTCATCGTGAAATTATTGGAACACCAGAACAAATTGCGGATCAGTTACAAGAATGGTTTGAAAATGAAGCAGCGGATGGCTTTAATATTATGCCATCAGTATTTCCAACAGGTTTAAATGATTTTGTTGATTTGGTGATTCCTGAACTACAAAAACGCGGTATTTTTAGAACAGAATATACAGGTTCAACCTTGCGTGAAAATTTAGGTTTAGCACGTCCAGTAAATCAATTTTCGAAAGAATCAGTAGAAACTGACCACTCCCATGGCTAAAGCCGCTGGGGTTCTTTCTCACAAATATCCCACTTACCACCTTCCATAAGAAGAGGCAGAGGCGAGACTTGGGTGAGCAACACTTGAGAGAAAAACAGTCTTTCAAGAGGGCAAGGTCGGTGCCAACTACGCCGTTCAACCGGCGATACTTGTCTAGGATTATGATACCGCACTCTTTCTAT
>NZ_JBALMU010000007.1:5998-30172 GCF_036962285.1 Bacillus sp. JJ634 | reverse complement strand
TATATGTAAAATGAAGTGATAGCAGCAATGATAATTTATATAATGAAGCTTATTGTAAGCCGTTTATACATATAAACCACAATCATTAGAGAAAAACAGCGTGGTATCAACAGAAGAAGGAGAGATTCAAATGAAAGATACAATCGTTCTAGGGCTTTATGTACTTGCCACAATATTAGCCTTACTATCGGCTATTATATATCCTTTAACAGGTATGAAAATCATTTTTAGTATAGCGACAGTATTATATGCTTGGATGAGTTACTCTTATTATTCTAAATATAAAAAAGGTAAGCAGAGAAAATAAGGAATTAGTGCTTTCATGGCTTATCATAATAAACAGGGTTGCCTTATAAGATGAGGCAACCCTGTTTGTTCTTTATTTTTCCTTTAGTTAGTCGCTGTAATGAATTAAAACAAGAATAATTCATGTTCCGTATAAAGAAATTCTACATCATACCCTTTGTTGCGCAGAGAAGGGATTAAAGTGTGATGGTACTTTTCCTTGTTAAGATCTTTAACGTAAATTTTAACCCCTGTACCTTTTCCTCTAATTTCACCAGTTAAAACGACTGTACCTATAGACTCTTCGATTTGTGCCTTAATAAAGTTTGAGTCATTCTCGAAATACTCATGGACTTCATATAAAAGAACGTTCATTTTCCCCATGCTTTTCCCCCTCTTTTTTTGAGATATAATCAGCATTCCGTCCTTACTATATATTACCATATCATTAAATAAATATTCTGAAAATACTTAATGAAATGTAAGTAATGATATAGAAGTTTATGTTTATATTCGGTCAAGAAAAAAAGGACCTTTCGAGAGTCCTTTTCTTCAACCGTTATATCGCCATCTTATGAGCGTGCTTTTAGTTTATTAATAATATGTTCAGTTACTTCTATTGTAGACGCAGTACCACCGATATCCGGAGTTTTTATGCCATCTTGGAGTACTTCTTCTATTGTGTCTAATAATAGAGTACCTAGCTCTTGCTCTCCGAAGTGATCGAGCATCATTTTCCCTGTCCAAATTTGTCCAATTGGATTAGCAATTCCTTTGCCAACAATATCTGGCGCAGAACCATGAACAGGTTCAAACATGGATGGGAATTTTCCATTTAAATTAATATTGGCAGCAGGTGCAATTCCGATGCTTCCCATAATGGATGCCCCAATATCCGTTAGAATATCTCCAAATAAATTGCTTGCTACAATTACATCAAAGGTATGAGGTTTTGAAACAAAGAAAGCACTAAGGGCATCAATATGTATAGATTGCGTTTGAATATCCTCATATTTTCTTGAAACATCTTGAAAGACTTCGTCCCAAAAAGGCATAGAATGAACAATTCCATTTGATTTCGTTGCGCTTGTAACATGTCCTTTTCTCGCTTTAGCTAGTTCAAACGCATAATCCATGGCACGCGTGATTCCCTTTCTAGTGAAAATAGCATTTTGAATCGCCATTTCATCTTCGCCAGAATGAATTCTTCCTCCAATTTCACTATATTCTCCTTCACTGTTTTCCCTTACTACAATGAAATCAAATTCTCGCGGGTTAGCGAGCGGAGACACAATTCCTTTCATTTGTTTTGCAGGACGAACATTGATGACTTGTTCGAATTCTCTTCGGATATTAACAAGCAGTCCCCAAAGAGATACGTGATCTGCAACAAGTTTTGGATTTCCAACCGCTCCTAAAAAAACGGCATCACTTTGTTCTAACTGCTTTAATCCATCTTTTGGCATCATCACACCGTGTTCGAGATAATACTCACAGCTCCATGGGTATTCTTTATATGTAAAATTAAGCCCCCCATGAATATCGGCCAGCACATCTAAAACTTTAATGGCTTCTGGCATTACTTCTGTTCCAATTCCATCTCCAGGAATAACGGAAATCTCCCACTTTTTCACGTTGTCTCCCCCTTGGATTCATACTATGCTTTTTTAAAATAGTTTATAAGCATATAATCTATTATACAAAACATTCCAATATTTTGTAGTATTAGACAATAAAAACGGGCAAAAATTTTCCACTTTTAAGAGTTTAGAAATAGAAGAATACGTTATGCTATTACTTGTATATCATTAAATGTTTGAAGGAAGTGAATGGAGTGTTTTATGCGATTGTATTATTTATACTAGCGGGTTTAGCGGAAATAGGAGGGGGATACCTCATCTGGTTATGGTTAAGAGAAGGAAAATCTGTTTATTGGGGAATCTTTGGTGGAATAGCATTGGCTTTATATGGTGTGATTGCTACATTTCAATCATTCCCATCGTTCGGCCGAGTGTACGCTGCCTATGGAGGAATATTTATCGTTCTTTCTGTATTGTGGGGGTGGGGTATTGATAAAAAAACACCTGATTTATACGATTGGATAGGTGCATGTATATGCTTAGTTGGAGTTTCAGTGATGTTATTAGCCCCACGTCACTAACCACTTCCATGACTAAAGCCGCTGGGGTTCTTTTCTCGCAAATATCCGACTTCCCATCTTCCATAAGAAGAGGCAGAGGCGAGACTTGGGTAAGCAACACTTGAGAGAAAAACAGTCTTGTTCCATGCATACATTTCTTGTCAGGATTGTCGTGCAGTTCAGCTACATCATCATTAAGCTGATACTAATGAGTACTTGCCAATCCATTTCTACAAAATAGTCAGTGTTCGTTGCGTATAGATCTTGAGGTTACATTTGTTCATATGCAAAGAAAATCTAAATTCTGTATCGGAAAACCTAAACTTCCATAATATTGTAATTGTGCTATAGTTAACTATATTACTTTTATTCCCAATTTTAGTATAGAGCCAAATTATAAAAAGGAGAGTACGATGATTACAGAACATTTTTTCAATAATAAGTTACTAGATATAGTATTTGAAAGTACATATTATGGCACTGTGATTGTTGATATTAATGGGAAAATCCAATATATAAGCAATAATTACTGTGAATTTTTAAAAATTGAACGGGAACTAGTGATTGGTGAGCACGTGACAAATGTAATTGAAAATACAAGAATGCATTTAGTAGTACAAACAGGTAAAGCAGAAATGGCCGACTTACATTTTCTTCATAACGATTTTGTTATTGCTAATCGAATACCTATTATAAAAAATAATGAAATACTCGGTGCGATAGGAATTATTACTTTTCGAGATCTTGCTGATTGGAAGAGTATGAACAGCCATATTAACGAACTTTTAATCAATTATAAGTTTTATAAAAAGGAATCGGAAATACCAGGCGGGATTAAGTATTCTTCACATGATTTAATTGGAAAATCACCAGAAGTCCAACAATTAAAGGATTTTGTAAAAAGAGTCGCCATGGGGAATATATCTGTTTTAATTCGAGGAGAAAGTGGTACAGGTAAAGAAATTATTGCGCATAGCATTCATCAATTTAGCGGAAGAATGGATAAACCATTTGTAAAGGTGAATTGTGGAGCTATTCCGGAACAATTGATTGAATCAGAACTTTTTGGCTATGAGGCAGGTGCTTTTACTGGGGCAAAAAAGGGAGGAAAAATAGGGAAGTTTGAACTTGCAGATGGTGGAACAATTTTCTTGGATGAAATTGGCGATATGCCTTTGCATATGCAAGTTAAGTTATTAAGAGTTCTTCAGGAGAACGAATATGAGCCTGTAGGTTCGCTGTACCCTAAAAAAGTAAATGTTCGGGTGATTGCAGCTACAAACCGTCCTTTAGAAAAATTGATTGAACAAAAACTTTTTCGTGAAGATTTATTTTACCGAATTAATGCGGTTCAATTATTCGTTCCTGCTTTACGTGATAGAACGGAAGATATCCCTTTACTTGTAGAGCATTTTCTAAAAAAGGCCGCAGCTAGGATTGGAAAAAGAATTACTTCTATACACCCGGAAGTTCTGTCGTTAATTGAGCAATATGATTGGCCAGGAAATATAAGAGAATTAGAGAATGTAATTAATGCAGGGGTTCATCTATCAAGTAATGGAGAAATAAGAATAGATGATTTACCCCATTACTTGAAAAATTACAAGTTGGAAGCAGAGGAAAGAAGCTTAAAAGATATTGTAGAAGAAACAGAAAAGAAGGCAATTGAAAAAGCACTAAAGAAGTTTAATTTCGATAAAAACCGAGCAGCAGCAGCTCTTGGAATTGGGAATTCTACTATATACGATAAAATCAAGAAATATCAGATTCTGATCAAATAAAATAAATCCGGGATTTCGGAATTTACTCCGAAATCTCGGATTTATTTTTATTTTCAAATGAATGTTCGTTTTGCCTCAATAGATTAGGAAGAGATGCAATAAATCAGATGTTATAAATAAATTACTTTCCCCGCTTATAGAAAGTTTCGTATTAGGGACTTTCCGAAAATTAAGAAAAAAATGGAGATTTATATAATGATTTAATTCCAAAATGCTGACAATACAAAGTTACAAATTTTGGCATAAATATTGCATTAAATATAGTTAATATAACGAAAGGGAGGAATTTTATTTGGATATTGGATTTTTCACAAGAAAAATGGCCAATGATTTAAATACGTTAAATCATAGAAAAGTAGCCATACAAGAAGAGATGGGAAAATCATGGACATATTCGGATCTTCACCGTATATCAAACTCCTATGCAAATAAGCTTTGTGAACTTGGGGTTGAAAAAGGAGACCGTGTCGGCATCTTGTTTCATAACTGTCTTGAATATTTCGGTCTTTATTTTGCTGTTGCAAAAATTGGAGCAATTGCTGTCCGACTTAATTTTCGGCTTTCGAGTGCTGAGCTTGAATATGCATTAAACGATTCGCAGACGAAAATAGTATGTTTTCATTCGAATTTATCTAAGCAGCTGGAAGGGATTGTGAATCAAGTTTCTGTTGAGCGTTTTATTTGTCTTGAGAATACCCAAGATGCTATCCCGCATTGGTCTGAACCATGGAGTATATTAGAGAGCGGTTCGATAGAAGAAGTAAACGTGAGACATATTAAATTACACGATCCAGTTATGCTGATGTATACATCTGGGACAACCGGAAGACCTAAAGGGGCGATTTGGACTCATGATACAACATATTGGTTCTCTGCAATACAAGCATTGAAATGGAAGTTTAATGGTCAGGAAGTTGGGATGACTACTGGTCCACTCTATCATGTTGGAGCTATGGAAGATATCGCCCTTCCGATTCTAATGATGGGTGGGACGGTTATTATTACGAAAAGCCAAGGTTTCGAGATTGGAAGGATTCTATCCGTAATAGAACATGAAAATGTAACCGATTGTTTTTTATTCCCATTTATGATTTATGAAATGTTAAATATGCCTAATCTAGATCAATATAATTTGAAAGCTTTAAAAACAATTTATACCGGTGGTGACCCGCTCATGCCATGGGCGCTCGAACAATTGAAAATGAAGTTTCCACATCTTGGAGTTGTTCAAGTGTACGGTTTAACGGAAGGTCAACCAATTGCGGCTGCGCTCGATCCAGAAGATAATTTTACGAAGGGTCATACTGTTGGAAAGCCAATGCCTCTTACAGAAATTAATATCATCGATGATAATGGAAGGCCTCTTGCTGTTGGTGAAATTGGTGAAATTGCAATTAAAAGCCCGGGGGTTTCAGAGGGGTATTGGAGGAGACCTGATGCAACAATGGAAACATTTGTTGAAGGTTGGTGTAAAACGGGAGATTTAGGAGTATTCGATGAAGATGGGTATCTATCAATAGTAGGGAGAAAAAAAGATATGATTCGAAGCGGCGGTGAAAATATTTATGCAGCGGAAATTGAAGATGTTTTATACCGCCATCCAGATGTGAAGGAAGTTTCGATAATCGGTGTTCCTGATCCTAAATATATTGAAGCTGTATGTGCGGTAATTGTTAAGAAAGAAGGAGCTACCCTAACGGAAGAGGATGTAGTTGAATTTTGTAAAAAACACCTAGCAAGTTATAAGAAACCTAGAGAAGTCAAATTTGTGAATGAAATACCTCGCACCCCTTCAGGGAAGGTTCAAAAGTATGTTTTACGAAATCAGTATAGTGGTATAAATTAAATCCCATATTTCACTAGATAAAAAGAGAAATGGTTATTTGAAGAAATACTTAATAGTAGATTGATATCTAAGTTTAAAAGAAAGTTGGTGTCGAATCCGATGAATAAAATTCAAGTTGTATCGTGGTCGAAGCAGAGCCAGATAGCAAAAATTGTGATTGATAATCCACCTGTAAATGTATTTAGTGCTGACGTTATTGAACAATTGACACTTGTATTAGATGAAATTAAAAACGATTCGGAAATTAAAGTTGTAATTATTACAGGGCAAGGGGAAAAGGCTTTTGTTGCTGGTGGAGATATAAAGAGCTTTCCAGAATGGATGGGAAAAGGGGTGGAAGAAGGAAAGCAAAAATCACTTTGGCTTCAGGAACCTCTTAACCAGATTGAACGTTTATCTCAACCAACGATTGCTGCAATCAACGGCGTGGCGCTAGGCGGAGGATGTGAACTAGCTTTATCGTGTGATATTCGAATAGCGGAGGAACAAATTCAAATTGGCCTTCCTGAAATTAAATTGGGGTTATTTCCAGGAGCTGGGGGTACCCAAAGGCTTTCACGGTTAGTTGGAAAAGCGAAAGCAAAAGAAATGATTTTTACTGGTCAGCCGCTCTCTGCAGAAGAGGCAAAACAAATTGGACTAGTTAATCATGTTGTTCCTAAAGGAAAATCTTTAGAAAAGGCATTGGAACTAGCAGAATGTATAAGCAATTTTTCATTGCCGGCTCTTTCCTTTGCCAAGCGTTCTCTTGATGTTGGCCATGAACAACAACTTCATGAAGGCTTAGTTACGGAAGCTGAGTATTTTGGTCATGTTTTGCAAACAAAGGATGTAAAAGAAGGGGTTGAAGCCTTTATCCAGAAGCGGAAACCAAAATTTATAGATAAGTAATCGTAGAAAACAATCTTAAGTGAGTACATAAGGGAATGTATGAAAATTTTGATGAACAAGAAGAGTGCAGAATAAAAGGACTTTCTGTATGTTAATTCTCAAGAAAGAATACAGATGTTCCTTCTTCTTTAGGCAGGTCATCTCAGCACATTGATTATATCTAGAGAGGCTTTATATAACCGTAAAAGGAGATTGATTTATGGACCTTATTATTATTCTAGCAGCTCTAGGGCTACTCATATTTGGCGCTTATCGAGGCTATTCTGTTATTATTTTGGCTCCAATATGTGCATTGTTAGCTGTATTTTTCACTGAACCAAGTCATGTGTTACCATTCTTCTCTAATATTTTTATGGAAAAGTTAGTTGGCTTTGTAAAACTATATTTTCCTGTTTTCTTACTGGGTGCTATTTTTGGTAAAGTAATTGAGATTACTGGAATCGCTGAGAGAATAGCTAAGGTTATTGTTCGGTTTATTGGGGCTAAACAAGCCATTCTGACTGTCGTGCTAATGGGTGCTATTCTTACCTACAGCGGGGTTAGCTTATTTGTAGCTGTGTTTGCTATTTATCCTTTTGCAGCTCAATTGTTCCGCGAGGCAAATATTCCAAAACGACTCATTCCAGCGACCATTGCATTTAGTGCTTTTACTTTCTCGATGGATGCCATTCCGGGATCACCGCAGATTCAGAATGTTATTCCAACAAGTTTCTTCGGTACCGATATCTATGCTGCTCCAATACTTGGAATGATTGGTGCAGTGTTCATTTTCGGTCTTGGTATGTGGTATTTAGAGAGCCGTCGACGTAAGGCAGCTGCGAATGGGGAAGGGTATTACGGAATCGGAAAAAATGCAATCAATGAGATGGCAGCCGCTAGTGAAGCAGCGGATATTCATGAAGCGAAGTCTGCACCTGCTACTCAACTTTCAGATGGAAAGATAAAGGTGAAAGATTGGCTTGCTTTTCTGCCGCTTGTATTGGTAGGTGTTATGAATAAGTTTTTCACCACCTACATTCCTAAATGGTATGAGAATGGATTTGATTTTGCGAAAATTGGATTAGAGAGTTTTGGAACGGTTAACTTAAGTCAGAATCTTGGTATTTGGTCAGTTGTAATGGCGCTTCTTGTAGGGATTGTAACGGCCATTGCTCTAAACGTTCAGGAGGTTAAAAAGAATTTCCAAGAAAGTATGAGTGTTGGGATAAGCGGGGCCTTGCTTGCTACAATGAATACCGCATCTGAATTTGGGTTTGGGGGAGTTATCGCAGCTTTACCTGGGTTTGCCATCGTTCAAAATGCCCTTTCTTCAACTTTTACCAACCCGCTAGTAAATGGGGCGGTATCGACAAATATTCTTGCAGGAATGACGGGATCTGGATCTGGAGGAATAAGTCTTGTATTAGGTGTAATGGCAGAGAAGTATGTAGAGGCAGCTAATGCCGCTAACATTCCATTAGAAGTCATGCACCGTGTAATGTCTATGGCAGCCGGTGGAATGGATACGCTTCCACATAATGGTGCTGTTATCACTTTACTTGTAGTTTGCGGCTTAACACATCGTCAAGCTTACAAAGATATTTTTGCTATAACGATTATTAAATCTTTTGCAGCTTTCTTCATTATCGGTGTTTATATGCTGACTGGTCTTATCTAAAAAACGAATGAAGTTTGTTGTGACTTCAAAAATCCAACGAAATTACTTTAATTAAAAAGGTATAATCCCCTCACAAGCATAGAGGGATTATACCTTTTTGATGTTAGAAAAGCTTATATAGAATTTCGTAACGATGCAAGTGGAGGGTATCCATGCTAAACTATAAAAGTTCATTATTACATATAAAAAAATTGGAGAAGTTATGAAGAAAATTAAAACATTTATAAAAAGATTTGTCCTATTTTTATTCATTTTAGTAGTATTCATGTACGTAAATAATACCTCTTTATTTACTAAAACGACAGATGAAGCCCCTCTATTGTTAGCACATAGAGGAATGGCTCAAACATTCCATATGGAGGGAATTACAGGTGATACATGTACGGCAGAAAGGATTTATAAGCCGGAACATCCTTATCTAGAGAATACGATTCCGTCTATGGAAGCAGCCTTTGAAGCGGGTGCTGATATCGTTGAATTTGATGTCCAACCTACAAAAGATGGTCAGTTTGCTGTTTTTCATGATTGGACACTTGAATGCCGGACAGATGGAAAAGGGGTAACAAGGGAACATACTATGCAAGAATTGAAGTCTCTGGACATCGGATATGGATACACGGCTGATAATGGAAAAAGCTATCCGTTCCGTAGCAAAGGAGTAGGGCTTATGCCGTCCCTTGAAGAAGTGCTGTCTTATTTTCCAGATGAATCGTTTTTAATTCATATTAAAAGTGATGACCCAGCAGAAGGAAAACAACTGGCTCATACTCTTTCTACATTATCAAAAGAACGTTTAAGTCAATTAACGGTTTATGGTGGAGATCAACCTATTCAAGCGTTAAAAGAAAGTCTTCCAGACCTGCGGGTTATGTCCATGGCTACGATGAAAAGTTGTATGCTTCCTTATATCGCTGTAGGATGGACGGGATATGTTCCTGCTGCTTGTCAAAATACACAAATTCACATTCCAGAGACATATGCTTCGTGGATGTGGGGATGGCCGGATAAATTTATCAAACGATTAGAAAATGTAGATACTCGAGTATTTATTGTTGCAGGTGATGGAGGATGGTCAGAAGGTTTTGATACAGCGGAGGATGTTAAGCGTCTGCCATCTAACTATTCTGGCGGTGTTTGGACCAATAGAATTGATGTAGTTGCTCCTATCTTACAACAATAACTATGCCTTTGTAGTGGAATTTTTATAAACTGAGCGGTTTTACCGCTCAGTTTATTTTCGGTTTATTATTTTTTAACATAATGTAATATCAGTCGTGTAATTTTTAGTATTTTATCCAATTTTATAAATATTGATATAATGAAAGATAAGGTATTATTCCATATTCAACCTGATATACATATCAAAGTCAGCTACATTCCATTTAAATGGGTGTTTTCTTTTGGAAACGGTTTATGAAGTTATCTTGCTTTTATTCATCGGATGGAACATTTAGTCAACAACCCGCCACTTAACGACCTTACGGTCTGTTTGAAGTGGGGGCTTGCGTCTGTCAGAGTTTGACAGTGCTTCTACCCTCATAGAGAGCAACTACGCTTGTTCCTACCCAGTAGTACGAACGAGCAATGCTCTCCTACCTTAGTGTGGTGGAACATAAGGACGGTTGACTTCGCCCCTACCGCAAGAGTTATACTCCTGTGGTAACTACACCAATATGTTCAATTCCTTTACGGTGTAGATTCATAGCACCAATACGGTCATCACTTGATTGGTATTGGCAATTTTTGCACTTAAAAGTGTGTAGCTTTTTATTACGATTTGCTTTTTCAATATGCCCACATTTGGGGCAAGTTTGAGAAGTATATTTTGGGTCTACCACAATCACCTTCTGTCCGTTCAATTCAGCTTTATACTCAAGCATTTGACGGAATTGGTAGAAAGCCCAAGACACAGAAACATAGCGGTTTTTTACTCGTACTTTTTCAGTGGCAGTACGAACACCTGTCAAATCTTCTAAAACAAACATAGTACCTCTAGGGTATTTATCAACGAGTGCCTTTGTAATTTGATGGTTTACATCAGTTACATAACCGTTTTCTCTTGAACCAATTTGTTTTAGTTTCTTACGAGCAGATGGTGTTTGTCGCATTTGGAGTTGTTTGCGAGTAGCTTTAAACTTACCACGCTTATGCTTGACAATGTTGCCATTATAGAAAGTGGTTTTACCTTGACTATCATAAGTAGTAGCAAGAAAGTTAATTCCTAAGTCAATACCGACAATACTATTTACATCTGCTAGGCCTAATACTTGGTACTCTTTTGTCATCGGGATATGCAAGAACCACTTCTTGTACTTATGCACTAATTTAGCAGTGCCAAATTTCCAAGTACCATTGAAGTATTTCTTCATAGCCTTACGTTCATAATTTAGCTTTAGACGACCATCCAGTGTATTTACGCTAAATTGATTTTTAGTTAGTGAGTAATCACGATTCCATACAAGGTCATATTCAGGAAATTTAAATTCAATCAGAGACCATTCATGTCCATTCGATTTAGCTGACTTGTAACGAGCGATTACGGTTTTCATCACGGATTGAGCCATTTGACTTTTTAGTCCAAATTGATTTCGTAAATCAGAATAATACAAGTTATTAAGACTTGTTTGGTTTAGGTTTTTTGTTTCAAATATGTGTTTCGATAACCAATTACAAGCTTTGCGATAAGCACTAGTCGTTATCCTTAAACTTTGAGCTTGATTATCGGAAACATAGATTTGTATTTTTGCAGTAATGGTAGACATTATTTTCACACCACCTTCCACTAACCAAATTATACCAATTTTTTAGTTAAAGTAAATAACTTAAACAGAGGAAGGAGGAGGTAAGGCGGAAGTTTCAGATACTTGATATGGCACAAAATCTTACGATTTTCACCGTACCATACCGTATCTGACGGCAATTCCTCCCCCACTTATCGTTGGGCTAACGCCCTTCACACGACTGAAGTAGGGGTATCCTTGCCGATTTTAGATAAAGTCACTTAAATCCGTTCATACTAAGGAAGAGGTGAGCGGAATTGTTAAAAACAAGTCAATTAATAGACGAAATTAAGAATTATGCTGTTAAATTTTCAAGTCCAACAGAACTTCAGCTTTTGATTAAAGCAGCAAGTCATGCTAAATATGTTTTGCTTGGTGAAGCGAGTCATGGTACGAGTGAGTTTTATACTATTCGTACCGAATTAACAAAACAGCTTATTCAAGAACATCAATTTTCTTTTGTCGCTGTGGAAGGAGATTGGCCAGCTTGTTATGAAGTAAATCGTTATGTAAAAGGATTGGCTCCCGAATATCAAAGTGCGGAAGATGTGTTGAAAAAATCGTTTAACCGCTGGCCAAGTTGGATGTGGGCTAATCATGAAATCGTGAATCTTATCGATTGGTTACATTCGTATAACCAAACACAACCGGAAAAAAAAGTAGGGTTTTATGGTATTGATGTGTATAGCTTATGGGAGTCTATGGAAGCGATCGTAGACTATTTAAAAAAAATCAAGTCGCCTGATTTGCAAAAAGCATTAAATGCCATTGAATGTTTCGATCCATATAAACGTAAGCCAGAAATGTACGGAATTTCTTCTGCATTTTATGGGGAAAATTGTATGAGCGAAATCCTCGAGCTACTAAATACTATAAAGGAAAATAAAAGTATTCATACCGAAGATCCTGAAGCAGCTCTTAATATGAATATTAATGCGATTGTTGCGAACAACGCTGAGCATTATTATCATACGATGGTGACAAATGATAATGAATCTTGGAATATTCGGGATCGTCATATGGTCGAAGCCCTTCACCATATCGGAAGTTTTTATGGTGCAGCGGCGAAAGGGATCATTTGGGAACATAACACACATATTGGTGATGCTCGAGCTACGGATATGGCTGATGAAGGAATGGTTAACGTAGGTCAATTAACTCGAGAAAAATATGGACAAAACAATGTATATGCGATTGGTTTTGGTACATATCAAGGGACTGTTATTGCTGCAAAAAGATGGGGAGATCCTGCTGAGGTCATGACTGTTCCAAAAGGTACGGAAGGAAGTTGGGAAGAAGTGATGCACAACGCTGGTAGCTGTAATCAATATTTGCTCTTTACAGAAGAAAACAAGCATTTATTTCGCAATGTAATTGGGCACCGGGCGATTGGTGTTGTATATAATCCTGCTCACGAACATTACGGAAATTATGTGCCTTCTCGTTTGTCTGAACGATATGATGCGTTTATTCATATTGACAAGACAAAAGCATTAACACTTTTATGAGAGAATAAGGGTTAGAGAAAAGCTATTGAGTGATGTCATCAGTATAAATGAATTTGTCTATGGAATTTAAGTACGTTAAAAATGCTTAAAATTGAAACCGCTGTGGTTTTGAAATAAAGTCACGATGGTTATAAAAAGATGAACCGAAATACCTTATCTTAATAAAGAAGGGAGTTCGGTTTTTCTTATTGTACCAACTTGGCAAGTTAATGCAATAGGAAAAATTCAGGTTGATTAGGGAGGACAATAAAAAAGCAAAAGTAGTATTAAGAATATTTTTTCGAATAAAATGTCTCTTCTCCACACTTTTTGCACATTTTTGTAATGTTCTTGTTATATGAATTAAATACGGGTGTTACTTTAACGTGGTAATATATGAAAAAAGAGGGTTCGGGGGAAAGAATATGAAAAAAATTATCGCAGCATTTGTTGTGACAGGGTTGATGCTTTCAAACCCGATCGTGAGTGAAGCGGCATTAGGGGATAGAACACTAAAAAGTGGAATGACTCATACTGAAGTGAAACAATTACAACAAGTTTTAAAAAGCAAAGGCTACTTTACAAATAAAAAAACGACTACCTATTTTGGAACAGTTACAAAAAAAGCAGTAGTGAAGTTCCAAAAAGCTAAAGGTTTAAAAGCAGATGGCATTGTAGGTGCTAAAACATATAAAGCGTTAGGTATTAAAAAGCAGACAGTAAAAACTGCCAGCGTAGGAGGAAGTTCTTCGGCAGAGCTGGTGAAAGAGGCTAAAAAATATTTAAATGTACCGTATGTCTGGGGAGGGAGCACACCGAAAGGATTTGATTGTAGTGGGTTTCTAACCTATGTATTTAAAGAAAGCTCAAACACTACTCTACCAAGAACCGTTGCAGAGATTTATAAAAAGGGAACAAAGGTTTCGACTCCAAAAGTTGGCGATGTAGTTTTCTTTGAAACGTATAAACCGGGTGCTTCACATGCGGGGATATACATAGGAAATGATCAATTTATTCATAGTTCTTCATCAAAAGGTGTGAGTATTACCTCTATGAATAATAGTTATTGGAAAGAAAGATATTTAGGAGCTAAAAGAATGTAGTAGTGAAAGAGCTGATTTTATGATCAGCTTTTTTGCTGTTTAAGAATAATTAAGTTATTTCAGGTTTGGTAATAAAGTTATTATAAAAGGAGTTGTGTCCGATTAAATATTAATTCAATCGGACACAACTTTTTTATTATCTAGGCTTGTGGATTAGAAACGATAGGAAAGGAAAAACTACACCTATTCAAATCTTGGTATTTGGTGAGCTTTAAAGTGGACCCAAAATGGAAAAGTTAATTCTTTTCTAAAAACACTGCTTATGAAGGCAAGCCGGTTTTCTAGACTAATTACAATACTCCAATTGTGAGTGCTTTTTTAATTTAGTGAAGGAGATGTTTGAATATGACAAAGAAAAGCCATTTAAGTAATGCTTTTGATAACCTTAGTGATAACACACAGGAGGAAACGAAAGTAAACCAAACACAAGAAACTAAACAGATTACAAGTGAAGAAACAGTTATCGAGAATACGAATGCAGAACAGCAAGAAGCAATCCAAGAAGCTATTAATGGGGAGACTACGCCGGAAGCAACAGAAGAGGTGTAGTAGAGTCTGCCACGGTAAAAGAAGTGACAGAACACATTCCCTCGTCAATCCAAGAGTGCAAAATTGAAACAAAAACAAAAGGAGTGATTTTATGGCAGAGACTAAATTGGATTTGAAAGTTCTTTCTATTTTAGAAGATAAAATTCAATTAATAAAAACGGAAGAGGGGGCTATTTATTTAGTCGGACCAATCAAACTGCCTGTTGATTTGTACGGAGAAACTGTTGAATTTAAATGGTATTGCTGGCTGAATTGTGATGAAGTAACAGAGAATTTTGAAAGAATTATTAACAAGTTATCCTCTGTCAATTTAGCTGAATTCCAACAATCAAGTGTCCTCGCCTATGGCGACTTTCAATACGGCGATGATGCAATTATTCGTATGCATTCGATTTGTCATACAGGAGATATATTTGGAAGCAAGCGGTGTGATTGTGGGTTTCAATTAAAACAATCGATGAAAATGATTGTTGAACATGGCACTGGTGCATTGTTTTATTTAGCCAATCATGAAGGAAGAGGCATAGGCTTGTTCAGTAAAGCTATGGCTTATATCCTTCAGGAAAATGGTTATGACACAGTGGATGCAAATCAAGCGCTTGGTTTTGTCGATGATTCAAGAAATTATAGGGATGCTATACAAGTTTTAAAAGCATTAAGAAGCAAACCTGTTACTCTTATCACCAACAACCCTAAAAAATTAGACGCCCTAAAAAACTCTGGCTTACCTGTATTAGGAAGAGAAGCGTTATGGGGTGATGTATCAGAGTATAATGAAAAATACCTTGAAACAAAAATAAATCGGTCCGGTCACATGAGAGATGAGGATACTTGTTGCAATGACTAGTCATGAAGTCTATACCTTACATAATGCGCAGGCAATGAAAGGTCAGACACCCCAATCCTGTTGTTTCAGGGAATGGTGTTAAAATATTTGAGGATGCAGGAATTGACATGATTATTGATGTTAAGCGAGAAGAACCTATTGACTCATTTATAATAGGAACAAAAAGTAACATGAAAAGTTATTCACTTGAAAATACATAAGCATCTATATAATAGTAAAAAAGAAAAACGACCGGTTACGATTATGTATCCGGTCGTTTTTTACATTTAAAAGTAAAACAATTAAATAGAATAGAAGAAGCAAGGGAACGGGTTTTTCATATCCTTTCGAGCTGAATGCTTGGAAAATAGATTACTCCAAAAGAATAATGGTTTTGTTTTATTATTTAAAGCCCGCTACTGGATGAGGGATATATGGTTCCTCAAGTTTTTGAATCTCTTCAGGCGTTAATTTAATCTCCAAAGCAGCGACAGCATCTGTTAAATGGTGGAGTTTGGTTGCTCCGATAATAGGGGCAGTTACCGGCTGTTTTTGCAAAATCCATGCTAAAGCAATTTGAGCCCGTGGAACTTCCCGTCTTTCAGCAATTTCTTTAACGGCTTCCACGACTTTTCGGTCAGCTTCGACTGTCGCTGTATAAAGCGTTTTGCCAAATTCATCACGTTCTGAACGTGTGCTTGTCTCTTCCCAATCTCTCGTCAGTCGTCCGCGCGCCAAAGGACTCCACGGAATTACGCCAATTTTCTCTTCACGGCAAAAAGGAAGCATTTCTCGTTCTTCTTCCCGGTATAACAAATTCAAGTGATTTTGCATACTCACAAACCGTGTCCAGCCATGGCGCTCTGCTGTGTAAAGAGCTTTTTGGAATTGCCATGTATACATAGAAGAAGCCCCAATATAACGGGCTTTGCCTGCTTTGACAACATCATGAAGGGCTTCCATCGTTTCTTCAATCGGTGTGTTATAATCCCAGCGATGTATTTGATAAAGATCCACATAATCCGTTCCTAGACGCCGAAGACTGTGATCAATTTCTGTCATAATCGCTTTGCGTGATAACCCGAAACCATTTGGCACCTTACGCATCGTTCCATGGACCTTAGTAGCAATGACGATTTCATCGCGATTTGCATATTCCTTCAATGCTCTGCCTACAATCTCTTCACTCGTTCCGCCTTGATAAATATTAGCCGTATCAAAAAAATTAATCCCCAGCTTAAGAGCTTTCTTAATAAATGGCCGGCTTTGTTCTTCATTCAGTGTCCACGTATGAACACCGCTTTTGGGATCGCCATAACTCATACACCCAAGCGCAATCCGCGAAATGTCCATCCCTGTATTCCCAAGCTTCACATACTCCATGACTCAACCTTCTCTCTATCAAATTTATATTGTTGATGATTCAGGAAAGCTGTATGATTATATCTCTAATGGTTGTTATATCCTTCCAATTGAGATTATATCATAATCAATTTATGTATAGAATTTTTTGACTTGAACCATGAATACTGCTGGCCAATCAATCGCATTACCTGATTATAAGTTATTAGATGGAGTTTCAATTGGAACGTGAATAGAACTTTTTTGAGTAATCCTGTAATTTGTTCGTTTATCAAGGTGAAGGGCATTATTTCGATTAACCTTTATTTTAAAGCTACAACGTGTGGAATTTAAATAAAGATTGATAAAAGACAGGTTTAGGTTCATAAATTCAAGGCGAAATAAAAAGGGAAAAAAGATAGAAAAAGGATGGTGCTGCAAATGATGAAGCGATGTATGTGGGTAAAAACTAAAGAGCCTCTATATATGGAATATCATGATAAGGAATGGGGAGTACCTGTCTATGATGATAGGACATTATTTGAAATGCTATGCTTAGAAGGGGCACAAGCTGGACTCAGTTGGTGGACAGTTTTGCAAAAAAGGGAAAATTATCGAAATGCCTTTGATCAATTTGAAGCGGAGAAAATTGTTCAATATACAGAAGAAAAATTGCAATCATTAATAGAAAATCAGGGGATTATTCGCAATAAAATGAAAATTTATAGCGTTGTAACGAATGCAAAGGCATTTTTAAAAATTCAACAAGAATATGGTTCATTTTCTAGTTATATATGGAGTTTTGTAGATAATAAGCCGATTATAAATAATTGGGAGACAGCAAAAGATGTACCTACTTCAAACGAAATAAGTGATAAAATGAGCAAACAGTTAAAAAGAGATGGATTTAAATTTGTAGGAAGTACCATTTGCTATTCCTATATGCAAGCAGTGGGCATGGTCAATGACCATACTTTGGAATGTTTCCGTCATCCTTCGCAGTAAAAAACACCACCTTAGATTTCAAAGCTCTATGTAATGATTTGGATTCAATAATATAAAAAAGAATGCCATCGTTTTCATCTTACTTAAAAACTAAGCATTCTTATTTGATAAACAATGACATGAATGTAGGCTTTTTTTCATACTATATTTTTGAGGTGAAAAAAATGGCAAGAGCAAGCTACCGAAGTTCAGACATCGACTTAATGGCAAGGATGATGAGAGCAGAAGCCGAAGGTGAAGGACAACAAGGAATGTTATATGTTGGAAATGTAATTGTGAATCGTCTTGTAGCTAATTGTTTAGACTTTAAAGGTTTAAGAACAATTCCACAAGTCATTTATCAAGTACAAGGAGGAAATTATTCTTTTGAAGCTGTTCAAAAAGGGAATGTATTTTATCAAAGAGCGAGAGGTATTGAAAAAAGATTAGCAAAACAGACTTTGGATTATTGGAGAGATCACCCGGGGAAATATGCCCTCTGGTATTTTAACCCATATGCTCCATGCCCTCCAACATGGTACGGTCAACCTTTTGCTGGTCAATTTAAAAATCATTGTTATTATGAACCGAAAGCTGGAACATGTGCTAGTGTTTATAACGGTTAGGTTGTCTAGAAGCTATTATTAATTCTGGAGTTTTATTATACTTCTGTCTTTTTAGTACTGCGAATATGAAATTTTTGGTTGTAGGCTGATAGCCACTATTCATTCAATGCAACTTCTATGGGTAGTATAACAGTTGTCAGTTAAAAAAAGCTTGAAACCCTAACCGTAGCCTATTTTTTCAATCGTTGTTTTGGTATATTTTTATCTCATGAAATAAAAAGGGAACTTCCTGGTTTAGCAGGTGGTCCCTTTTTTTATATAGCAAAGATTGTTGAAGTTTATTAAAAGAAAGGTAGTAGTATAATAATAAATATAGGAATTTGAACATTTTAAAATTAAATAGTTTGAATTCAAAAGGTATCAAAAAAATATTTTGATGCCTTTTGATAATGGATAGAATTATCTATTAACCATAGAGAAAGGAACCTTTTTTATGAAACAACTTTGGTATGGCGGGAAAATTTATACAATGGAGAAAGAAAATGAAACTGTAGAGGCGGTCCTTGTTGAAGATGACAAAATTATCGCGGTAGGTACACTCCATGAACTAAGTGCACAGGCAGATGAGAAAGTTAATCTACAAGGTGCTGTCATGTATCCAGGTTTTGTTGATAGCCATCTTCATATGATATTTCAGGGCGAAAAGTTAGTCCGATTAGATTTAACAAAGGCCGCTTCAGCCGAAGAAATGCTAGAAATGGTAAAAGAGACAGCTAAGACTACACCCTCTGATCAATGGTTATTTGGCGAAGGATGGAATGAAAATAATTTTGCTGATCAACGAATTCCCACAAAAGAGGAGCTGGATGCGATTCGTAAAGAACCCATTCTTTTAACAAGAATTTGCCATCATATGATTTTGGGGAATACAGCAGCACTTGAAGCAGGCGACATCTTTGAAAATAGCGAATCCCCAGCAGGCGGTGAAATTGGACGAAATGCTGAGGGAAGATTAAATGGTCTTTTATACGACTTAGCAATGAATGCTGTAACTGACGCTATACCAAAAGAAGGTGAGGCGTATATCGAGTCTTTAACTGATTCTCTTAATCTTGCCATTGATGATATGCTTTCATATGGTTTAACTGGCGGCCACACTGAGGACATGCACTATTTCGGGAAATTTACTAATCCGTTAACGGCTTATCATCGAGTAGTGGGAGAAAAACATCATTTCAGAGTAACATTGCTACGCCATAATGCAGTATTTGAAGAAATGATGGAAGCAAATGCGAAATTTGATGAACCCTTTATTGAACCAGGTGCTATGAAAATCTTTGCTGATGGTGCGTTAGGAGGTTCTACGGCAGCATTATCTAAACCTTATTCTGATCAGCCAGATAATCGAGGATTATTCATTCAAACCGATGAAGAATTAGAAGAATTAGTTAAACTAGCACGCAAGTATGATGAACCTGTTGCCGTACATATGATTGGTGACGCGGCAGCAGAACAAGCACTCAATGTACTTGAAAAATATCCATTAACAAGCGGTAAAAGAGACCGCTTAATTCACTGCTGTGTTTTACGTGAAGATTTAGTAGAAAGAATGGAAAAACTACCGGTTGTTTTAGATATTCAACCCGCATTTGTACCATCTGATTTCCCATGGGCTATCAATCGACTCGGTGAAGAACGACTAGACTGGGCGTATCCATGGAAAAAACTAATTAATCGTGGCTTGATGTGTGCAGCTGGGACAGATGCACCAATAGAAGATATTAATCCGCTTACTTCTATTTATGCGGCTGTAGAACGAAAAAAACCATATGCAGACCATAATGGTTACATACCAGAAGAAAAGTTGTCTCGCTTTCAAGCTGTCCAACTCTATACAATTGGCAGTGCAAAAGCTATTTGTAAAGAACATGAGCGCGGGTATATTAAACCCGGTTATGTTGCAGATTTTTCTATTTTTGATCGTGATTTATTTGATGGAACGTCAGAAGATATGCTAACTGCAAAAGCTGTAAAAACAGTCGTTGCAGGCCGTACAGTATTTGACAGAGCTAAGGTATAGTTATCGGATTCATGAACAGAGGGAGTTTTATCAATATTGTAAGTTCATAAAATATTGTAAGTTCATAAAATTTGCGTCTTCACCTCATAACAAATCTAAAATAAACTTTTACATACTTAACCCGGTGATTTTAACGGGTTTTTGTATTGATTTTCACCTACAAAAAAGCATATGATAATAGAGGATTTGTATTTAAAGATTTTAGATGAAAGAGGATTTTAAATGATTACATTAAAAAGCGAACGTGAAATTCAATTAATGGCGGAAGCGGGTAAATTGCTTGCAGCGACACATAGAGAAATTGCTAAAATGATTAAACCAGGAATTACAACTTGGGAAATCGAAGAGTTTGTTGAGAAATTTCTAGCAGAACATGGGGCAACGCCGGAACAAAAAGGATATCAAGGGTATAAATATGCGACTTGTGCATCAGTAAATGATGTCATTTGTCACGGTTTTCCTTCTAAAACTCCGTTAAAAGAAGGCGATATCGTAACGATTGATATGGTTGTCAACTTAAATGGTGGTTTAGCGGATTCAGCATGGTCTTATGCAGTTGGCGAAGTTGCTCCAGAAACACAACGATTATTAGATGTAACAAAAGAGTCTATGTACCGTGGAATTGCAGCCGCAACGGTAGGTAATCGTTTAGGCGATATTGGGCATGCAATTCAATCTTTTGCTGAAGCGGAAGGATTCTCTGTCGTACGTGATTTCACTGGACACGGTATCGGAAAAACGATGCATGAAGAGCCAATGGTGCTGCATTACGGTAAACCAGGAAAAGGCACACGTTTAAAAGAAGGAATGGTTATCACAATCGAGCCAATGCTAAATGCCGGAACATGGCATATGAAGATGGATTCAGATGGATGGACAGCAAGAACGGCTGATGGTAAATTATCGGCTCAATATGAACATACACTTGTTATTACGAAAGACGGTCCGGTTATTTTAACAGAGCAATGATATGCATAAAAAAGCAGCGATAGATGTCGTTGCTTTTTTATTTATTTATTTTGTTTTAATGATGTGACCACAATATGACTCATACATACTCATAAGTCACTAGTGAATATGACTTTCTTTTCATACAATGAAAAAGGAGGAAAAATAAAAATGGGTTACCTTCCAACCGAATACGGATAATACTTGTTCTTGTTAGAATATTTATAGTGATTGGAGATAGGAATAAAACACCTTCTTAGGCTGCCATATTACCAAATTCTATTGGCGTGTGGTAGCCTAATTGTATTTCACAGTTTAGGTCCTCTTAGTAATTGGAGACTATAGGATACAGGAATATGTAAAACACATAGATTTACGTAATAATATTTTATGAATTGGAAAAAGATAGTCTTAGGAAAGGAGGGATTGTGAATGTCTGTAAAAAAGTGGCTAACTAGATTGGTCGTTTTACTTGCGACGATTATGGTTGTGACAACTCCAGGCTCACTCAGTGTATTTGCCGAGTCCGGCGTCGTAGCACAGCAAATTGAGTCAGTGAAAGCGATTGAGGTCGAGTTGAACGATGATTACTTTAATCCGAAAGTCATCACTATTCCGAATGGAAGAACGACAACGTTAATATTGAAAAACAAAGGTAAGAAAAAGCACACCTTCACAGTGGAAAAACTCAGAATTGACGCCGAAGTCCAGCCAGGAAAAGAAAACACCATTACCGTGGAACCGAAAAAGCCCGGTACATATGATCTGATATGTCGTTACCATTTTCAAGAAGGAATGGTTGGGAAAGTAATAGTTAAATAATAAGCAGGGCCAATCGGGCCTTGCTTTTTTAGCGAGAAATGGTAATATAAATCGGTTTGTTGGAGAGGAGAACAAGTATGTCTGAAAAAAGTTGTATAAAATGCGGAAGCAAAGATGTAGAGAAAAAGGAAGTTGCAATGACAGGAACAAGATTATCCAAAATATTTGATATTCAATATTTTAGTGGAGGAAGAAGTGTTCGATTTGGAAGATGAATTTATAGCTATTATTTAGAAAAAAAGCCACACAAGTAAAACCACTGTGCGGCTAATCGTGATTAAGGCTATAAAATGTTAGAATGGGACGATGTTTTCAGACTCAGATCATTCTAACTACATTACGGCTGATTAGACTGTCTCTTGCTTCAATATATTCCTTATAAATTTTGTCTACAAATTCAGCTGCACTAGTAACCTCTTTAATAACACCGATGCCTTGACCACTTCCCCAAATATCCTTCCACGGCTTCACGGCCTTTTCTCCAAAATTCATCTTAGATGGATTACTTTCAGGAAGATTGTCAGGATCCAATCCTGCCGCTCGGATTGATGGTTTCAGATAATTTCCATGAACACCAGTGAAAAGACTGCTATAAACAATATCATCAGATGTACTGTCAACGATTGCTTGCTTATACGCTTCAGAAGCACGGGCTTCATGTGTTGCAATAAACGGTGAGCCAATATATGCAAAATCAGCCCCCATTGCTTGGGCAGCCAAGATTGCACTTCCTGTAGCAATCGATCCGGACAAAGCAAGCGGACCGTCGAACCACTGTCGGATTTCTTGAATCAAAGCAAACGGACTCTTCACACCAGCATGACCGCCAGCTCCTGCCGCAACAGCAATTAAACCATCTGCACCTTTGTCAATTGCCTTGTGCGCGAAAGTGTTATTGATTATGTCGTGCAGAACAATTCCTCCGTAACTATGTGCTGTGTCAAATATCTCTTTGCGGGCACCTAAAGAAGAAATTATAATGGGAACTTTGTACTTCACACACAATTCCATGTCGTGCTCTAACCGTTCATTTGACTTGTGAACAATTTGATTAATAGCAAATGGTGCAGCTGGGCGATCTGGATTTTTTGCGTTATAAGCTGCGAGCTCCTCTGTGATTTCTGCCAACCATTCATCAAGTAAGGATGCAGGTCTAGCATTCAGTGCAGGCATTGATCCAACTATTCCTGCCTTACATTGCTCTATCACTAGCTTAGGATTACTAATAATAAATAATGGTGCGCCAATTACAGGGATACGCAAATTCTGAAGTATTGACGGAATTCTTGACATTTGTTGTTCCTCCATTCAATTTATAGGCATGTAATTTGTGCCTTATCTTATTTGTAAAGAACATGTACTCAGAATTTTAGTAAATGCACGCTGCAGAAAGTGTAAAATCACTCACTTTAATTTGTTAAATTTTCTTTCAATCATTTATATGTATATACATATATTGAATATCGTCACAAAAAGAATAATTTTTCTTTCTCTTCCTTCTTAATTCATGTATATACATATATAATGGTATTGATAAACATATTATCTGTCAAGAAATAATTACCAATTAAATATTGAATGCCACCTTAATGAAAATATAGTGAAGGATTTATCAAGTTCGAATGGGTTCGAAAGGAGAGTCTGCTTTATGAATAACAAACATAATGAGATGGATTATATTATACAATTTTGTGCCTGTGCGAACCTTAGAAAAGCAGCAAGAATTGTTACTCAAATATATGAAAAGCAAATGCAGCCTACTGGCTTAAAAGTCACCCAATACTATATGCTAGTAAACATTGCCCGTCATAAAGAAATTTCAATTAGCAAGCTAGGAGAGATTATGTTACTTGACCAAACTACTATTACTCGTAATGTAAATATCCTAAAGCAAAGTGACTATGTTAACATTACAAAAGATAAAAATGATTCAAGAACAAAATCTATTTCGATAACCGATATAGGTCTTATTAAATTAGAGGAAGCAACGCCTATTTGGTTACAAATACAAGAAAAAGCTGAAGATGATATGGGTAAGGAAAAATATAAATATTTGTTAGAAGCGCTTAAAAATTTACAAAAATCTAT
>NZ_JBALMU010000007.1:0-5993 GCF_036962285.1 Bacillus sp. JJ634 | reverse complement strand
AATTGTACTTAAACTATAGGGTAGCAAGAGTTGAATGGAGCAACTAGTAATTAAACCGTTGCTCCTACTTTAATTTGTTTAGAAATACTTCTGATAATAGGTTACGACTGAGTTGACTCTAGACAAAAGGGAGAGGATATTCCTACTTTTCACTTTGGTTTAACTTTCTGTTAAATTTTAATTAAGGCACGGAGAATAGATATTTGGTAGAATTATGATATATCTGGGTACAATGTTTAAATATGATGGCCGTAGAGTAACTATATATAATTAAGAGGTTTTAAATGGACATTTTTAATCGGTTATCAGATTGGAAAATACATTTACCTGAACGAAATATATACATAATGAAAGACCATTCTTGGGCTCTTTCTGCCTGGGAATATGAAAGGTTAAAAGGAAATATTAATCCAGATTCTCTCCTTCTACATTTTGATTATCACTTAGACGATGTCGCTGATGGTTTATTTGTAGATGGAGTTATGATCGCGCGAACTAAGGAACAGTTATTTTCTATCACGAGAACAAACAATGAACTATATAGTGGAGAACCTTCAGAGCCTAAGATTCAAATAGACAATTTTATATGGCCCTCTTTTGCTAATTGTATAAAGAAATTCAATGAACTTCCTTAAATAACCATTTTACTTATTTTCTGAATAAATATATAATAACGTCTAATTATTTGAATTTGATTTAAATTCTATGAAGAGAAAGAGTACGTTATTGTTTTTGTTCCAAAGAGAGCTGGTGTTTTGCTGAAAACCAGTGTTCAGATAATAACCGAAAATCATCTCCGAGAAGTAAAGCTGAATGTTTAGTAAGCTTTATCGGTTTCCTCCGTTACAAGGGACAACGTATGATTGTACGTTTGTAAAGGGTAGTAAAGTGTTATTCAAACATTTTATTAAACAAGAGTGGTACCGCGAGTTTCAATCTCGTCTCTTACTGAGACGGGATTTTTTGTTTTTTAGGATGTTTTTACAATAAAAATTTAAGAAAAGCAGGTGAAGGCGTAATGAAGACGCTACTATTTGTAACAGATTTATATTATGAAGCAAAAGGAAGAAACTATTATGAAGAGGATTTATTTCTAACTTCTAAACTTAGAGAAGTCTTTAATTTGGTCATCTGTCATCCTGAAGATATTGAACCATTTGAAGATAATGCTGATTTAATTGTTTTCCGAAATGCAGGTCCAGTCGCAAATTTTAAAGACAAATATGAAGCATTCCGTAACCGAATTGTTTCTAAACATTTAAACGCATATAATTCGTTTAATGGGAAGGCTGATATGAACGGAAAAGAATATTTAATTGAACTAACAAATGCTCATTTTCCTGTTATTCCAACGATTGATACCCTTGATTCCCTAAATAAACTCCCTAGTGTAGACAGATATATTGTAAAGCCGAAAGATGGAGCAGACTCTATCGGGATGGAATTTGTTACAAAAGATGAATTGAGTGAAAAAGTTAATTCAGAGTCGAAAAATACATTGGTACAACCATTTATTAATTTTGAATATGAAATCTCATTTTATTTTATTGACAAAGAATTTCAGTATGCTCTTTATGCACCAGATAAAGATAGAAGATGGGAATTGAAAGAGTATGTACCTACGGAAGAAGATTTAGCTTTTGCTAAACGTTTCATCGACTGGAATAATCTTGACTGGGGGATTCAACGAGTTGATGCCTGCCGAAGCGAACAAGGGGAGCTTTTATTAGTCGAATTAGAAGATTTAAATCCCTATCTTTCCTTATTAGAATTATCTGAAGAGATACGTCAGAACTTTATAGAAGCAATGAAAAAATCATTACAAAAAGCTCTTCAAATTTAAATTTTTACTGTTCTTATAAAAAGATTAGAATAAAAAGATTAGGGCTTGTTAGGGTAAAGAAAAGATTGTGAATATTTCTACTTAAACTATAGGGTGCGTTAGTTTAAGTAGAAAGGACTTTACATATTAGTTAAAAATTTGAGAAATATATATACTCGAAGTAACATAGATGGAAAGGAGATGGTATTATGTCTCAATCATTGGAGCTGGCGACTTTTGCTGGAGGCTGTTTTTGGTGTATGGTATCACCATTTGATGAACTGCCAGGAGTTAAAGAAGTGATTTCTGGATACACAGGCGGCCATAAAGCAAATCCAACCTACGAGGAGGTGTGCACAGATACAACAGGACACTATGAAGCTGTTCAAATTTTATTTGATTCCGCTGTTATGTCCTATCAAAAGCTATTGGACCTTTTCTGGCAGCAAATTGATCCGACAGATGCTGCAGGACAGTTTAACGATCGTGGATTATCGTACCGGACAGCCATTTTTTTTCATAGTGAAGAACAACGGATACTAGCCGAGACCTCCAAGGCCAAGCTTGCAGAGAGCGGGAGATTTAAGAAACCAATTGTTACGGCGGTTCTGCCGGCTGAGCCTTTTTACAAGGCAGAAGAAAAACACCAGCACTACTATAAAAGGAACCCTTTTCATTATAATCTATATAAAGAAGGCTCTGGACGCGCCAAGTTTATTCGCGAGAACTGGAAAAGGCAAAAAAGTGATGAGGAATTACGGAAAGAACTTACCCCGATTCAATATGAGGTGACAAGAAAGAATGCAACCGAGCCGCCTTTTCAGAATGAGTATTGGAATCATACAGAAGAAGGAATCTATGTTGATATTATCTCAGGCGAGCCATTGTTTAGTTCGATTGATAAATATGATGCAGGCTGTGGTTGGCCGAGTTTTACAAAGCCATTGCGGCGTTCAGAGCTTGAGGAGAAATTTGATACCTCTCATGGAATGAGGAGGATTGAAGTTCGGGCAAAAGCATCGGATGCCCATCTTGGTCATGTTTTTGATGATGGTCCTGGTCCTGATAGGGCACGCTATTGCATAAATTCTGCAGCACTTCGGTTTGTTCCTAAAAATAAATTGCAGGAAAAGGGATATGGAGAGTTTCTAAGTCTTTTTGAATCGTAAATGAATTAAAACGAGAATGTAATTTTTGCAATCACCGCAGGGACTACGGGTAGACCCTGCTAAAAAACTAGTGGATACACTGGTGTTCGCAGGAATTTCCCACTTCAAATTTCCGTTAGAAAATGAAGTGGGGAGTAGTTCAAAGCTATGAATCATGGAACAATTTCAAAAACAGTGCCTTGGTTCAAATCAGTCACTTTCATAGAACCATAAACCCCTAAATATAATTTAGTTTGATTCAGATTCGTTCCCAAACTAACATAATAAGCTGATTGAGATCCAAAATTATAATCCGTTTCAATAACACTAAAATCATTTAATTTACAATCTGTTCTTATTCTAGTATAAGCTAAAACCCCTTTGGCAGGAGATTGCGATTCTTCCTTCCGGGCAAGATCGGTAAATACAACACTCCCTGTTAAAACGGGGATTCTATTCCCCATATAGGCTTGCACTCCTGTAAGTGCAGTTCCTCCAAACTTATCGGGTCGCGGATCTTTATGAAAATAACTAGTTACAGGCTGAAGACGCCTTACTGAAGTTTTTATTGCTTCATTGTAATAGGCAATTGTGTTCTCATCCAAAGTCGGATTGGCAGAGCAGCCCCTTACAATTGGAGTAGGGAAAACACCTTCCCACGCCCGCCAGCCAAAGTTAATAAATCCTGCTTGGTCAGCCTCAGATTTCATTAAAAAAGCTTGAACAAGCTGGGGAACCGGTATTGGTTTATTCGGACCGAATGAAAATATTGATTCTACCAAGTCCTGTCCGACATTTCCCACATATTTGATATATTGATTATAAAACCTTTGAAATGAAATGCCCGGTATATTGCGAACCCCTTTGGCAATCACCGTAAGTGTTTCCTGAATAGGTACGGGAAGCTCATTAAACCGTGTGACTACGGGGGGATTCTGGTTAAATGTATTCTTACCTACATCGATTTCAATTATTTTACCGGCGATTTCCATATCATTCTGGCTTAAATTGAATGGATCATAGCCTGATCCACCATCCCCGGTGGTTAAAACAAGTTTTCCTGTTTCAGGTGAAAAGTTTAAGCTATTGACACCATTATGATTAGAAAATGGTCTTCTTAAGTTTAGTAATGTCCGTCGTTTTTGAGGTTGACCATTCGATGGTAAAATCCACTCTTCAACTGTATCAATATGATCATATTGAGTTTCTCTATTTAGCCACCTTAGGTTTAAAGTTTTTGGATCACACGGATTAGGTGAAAAAGATTTAGAAAGAGCACCTGGACCTTGTGTTCCAGCTACTGAATAATGAAGATAAAACAGACCGTTATAATAAAATTCGGGATGAAACGCTAGCCCTAGCAATCCCCGTTCATCATATCCACCACCAGAAGCACCTAGTTTTACAATTCGGGGGCGAATATCTAAAAAAGTCCGTATAGCTCCGTCTCTTATGTAAAAAATCTCTCCTACTTGGGTTGCAATAAACAATCTTTCTTTTGAGTCACCCGGAAGCATAGTTGTTTTCAAAACAGTGGGTAAATTTACCTTACCTACAATGGGCCGTAAACGAACCGTAGTTTTTATCAACTAATTTTACACTCCTTCTTATTTGTTTTCTTTTATAAGAATATGATTAGAATTGTTCTATTAACACAAAATTAGGACTGGGGAATCTGACAAGGTATTGCACCATTTTCCGCACTAGCGTACTTAAACTATAGAATGCGATTGTTCAATTAGAGCAATCGCTTCTTGTGCTGACGGGCAGTTTAGCACAAGAAGATATGAAATATAGTAAAGTAGGATTGAAGTAGAAATGTTAAAATGTGGCGTGTATGATTTTACTGGAGAGGAACTATTTCATTTTGATTTTGTACGTCAGTTTACTGTTTATGAACAAGATGAGTATTCTCATATGGAACAACTTCACTGTGAATTTTTATTTAAACCAACAGATGAGTTAAGTAAGTTAGAGGTAGAAGAATGGTCAATGGATTGTGACGATATTATATAGAAAATCTTCAGGAGTTTAAAATCCCTTTGAATTTAAAGCCGATAAAATCAGAAATATATCAAGAAGAAGTTTAAAGCTTATTTCACGAACGTTGCAGGTTAGTTGAGTAAGAAAACCTTGATTGTTCAACTATTTACTATTATGTATGATACAAGTAAATTACATACTTTGGTAGTTTTATAGACCACCAATAATATCCATAACAAACACTATTTTATTTAATTGATTATGATAAAATGGATATAAATAACAACCAAAAGGGGGATTTTGCATGAAAGTTGCTTTGATTTCTGCGACAAAAGCATCTTTAGATCCGATCGAAAGAGCGTTTCACGAAGAAGCGCCAGATATTGAATTGATTCATTTACTAGATACTGAATTACTTTCAATGATGGAGAAAGAGGGGTCACTTACACCAAACATCATTCTCCGTTTTTCTTCACTTCTAAATATTGCTGTTTCTTCAGAAATCGATGCTATTCAGCTTACTTGCTCCGCTTTTAATAACATTACTAGCATCTTGCAGCCTCTTTATAAAGTAAAACTATTTCGTTCAGATGAAGCGATGCTAGATCAAGCACTTGTCTATGAGAGAATCGGATTAATTTCTACCGTACGAGAAACTCCCATTGCATTAACGAGTTATCTACAAGAGAAAAAAGCGAATGTTCAAGTAGAATCTATCGTAGATTCAGGACTCATTCATTTACTTTATCAGGGAAAAAAAGATAAACATGATGAACGAGTAAAAGAAATGATTTATCAAATGGAAGGCAAAGTCGATGTCATTGTACTATCCCAGTACAGTATGGAACATATCGCCGATCAAGTGACTTGTTCGACTCCTATTTTAACCGCACCTAGAGCGGCGGCTAAGCGTTGCTATACTTATTTGCAAAACCAATATAGCACTAACAAATCTTCTTAATTGGGCAAAATGTTCATTAAACAAAACTTAAAAGAAGCCAGTGAATGTAGTTCTTCAGAAGCTACATTCACTGGCTTCT
>NZ_JBALMU010000006.1:0-17695 GCF_036962285.1 Bacillus sp. JJ634 | reverse complement strand
TCAGAGATATGCTGAATTTAAATGAAGTCAAAAATCAACAGCGTCATATAACAGAGCCTTGTATTAAAGAATTCATTACAGGTCTGGACACGAATGTTAACAGAAGATTGATTTTTTACTAATACTAAAACCGAGGATATCATTTGTCACTAGAATTTAATTACATAATATGGGATTTATTTATAGCATTTTCATGACAATACTAAACTTAATATTTCTTAATATCAGCATGCATGATGCCTTCATATTTCTTTTTAAATAACTAACTACTGATTTAATTTCTCCTTTTTTTCATTTCTCCCACTCCATAAAACTGTATGTGCCTCCACATAATTTTTTCTCTATTTTAAAAGTATAAAAAATGCTAATGAACCTAAAAAAAGTATAAAAAATGCTAGACAACGTAAATAGTGTCTAGGGACATTGAAAATTCAGAAAATTATAATTAATTTACGAGAAGGAAAGGGAGGACCTTCGATTAAAGAGGGAGTTTTAAAAAATTGAAAGGAGTATCACTCTTGAAAGAACTAAAAGGGGAATTAATTGCAGAGTTTGTTGGCAGTTTTATTTTGATTTTTTTAGGTGCAGGCTGTGTAGCTGCTCTTGTTTTAAATGGAGCTCAATACACGATGTGGGATATAGGGATGATTTGGGGAGTAGCTGTAAGTCTGGCTCTTTATTTAACAGCTGCCATATCGGGAGCGCATATTAACCCAGCGGTCACATTAGCGCTTGCTGTTTATCGCGGGTTTTCTTGGGCTAAGGTATTGCCTTATATTTTAGCACAAACAATAGGAACCTTTACAGCAGCCGCCTTAGTATACGGACTCTATTATAATGGTTTCCTTCACTATGAAACAACAAACGAAGTGATTCGCGGGAGTGCACAAAGTCAAAATTTGGCTGGTATTTTTTCTACCTATCCTGCTTTCTATCTAAATCATTTTCAAGCTGCATGTGTTGAGATTGTTATAACGGCTTTGCTAGTAGCTGCTATATTTTCCTTTATTGACGAACGAAATTCATTTGCTCCCACAAAAGCCTTATTTCCTTTGGCAGTAGGAATCGTTATCGCTGTAATCGGCGGTGCCTTTGGTGTGTTGACTGGGTTTGCAATGAATCCGGCGCGAGATTTTGGTCCTAGATTATTCACAGCGCTAGTCGGCTGGGGACCTGTCGCTTTTGACGGAATAAAAGGATATTTTTGGGTTCCTCTTATCGCACCAATGATTGGGGCGGTGATAGGGGGAGGGCTGTATGATTATCTCATCAGCAAATATCTTCCTTCTAAAGGTTCTGCTTTGCAAGAAAAAAAGGATACTCAGGAAGAAATCGCCGCTTCTTCGGAAACTTAATAATGTTAAATAATGATAGAAAGAGGGATATTCTATGCTACGTTCAAAACGATTTGAGATTTTAGAAAAAAGACCCGTTAATAAAGATGGATTTGTAATAGAATGGCCTGAAATGGGATTTGTCGCTATGTCAAGTCCGAATGATCCAAAGCCTTCTATCAGAATAGAAAATGGCCAGATAGTAGAATTGGATGAAAAAAAACGAGAAGACTTTGATATGCTGGACCAGTTTATTGCAGATTACACGATTGATGCAAGCATAGTCGAAGAAGTCATGGCTCTTGAAAGCTTAGAGATTGCCCGAAAACTTGTGGATATTAATGTGTCCCGTTCAGAAATTGTAAAGCTGTCAAAAGGTCTCACGCCTGCAAAAGTGCTGGAAGTTCTCAATCATATGAATGTTGTAGAAATGATGATGGCTTTACAAAAGATGAGGGCAAGGAAAACACCATCTAACCAATGTCATGTCACAAATGTACGCGATAACCCTGTATTAATGGCGGCGGATGCTGCAGAGGCGGGACTCTATGGATTTGACGAACAAGAAACGACCGTTGGAGTTGCCCGTTATGCTCCTTTTAATGCGTTAGCATTACTCGTGGGTTCCCAAACGGCAAGGAATGGAGTCTTAACTCAAGATTCTTTAGAAGAAGCGACTGAACTTCGTTTAGCAATGCTTGGGATGACTTCTTATGCTGAAACTGTTTCGATTTATGGTACGGAATCTGTTTTTATAGACGGGGATGATACACCTTGGTCCAAGTCATTTTTAGCCTCTGCCTATGCTTCAAGGGGAGCTAAAATGCGCTTTACATCAGGTACTGGCTCTGAGGTGCAAATGGCCGGGGCAGAAGGGAAATCTATGCTTTATTTAGAAATTCGCTGTGTCATGATGGCGAAAGGAGCAGGGGTTCAAGGACTGCAAAATGGTTCCATCAGTTGCATCGGCATACCCTCCTCTGTACCGAGCGGGATTCGTGCTGTCTTAGCAGAAAACTTAGCTACTACATTATTTGATATGGAGGTAGCTTCAGGAAACGACCAAACTTTCTCACATTCGGAAATCCGCCGCAGTGCAAAAATGTTGTGTCAAATGCTGCCTGGTACAGATTTTATCTTTTCCGGATACGCTGCTGTACCGAACAATGAAGATATGTTTGCCGGCTCTAATATGGATTCTAGTGATTTAGATGATTACTTGATTATACAGCGGGATATGATGGTGGACGGCGGATTAAAGCCGGTGGATGAAGAAAGCGTTATTGAGGTTCGCTACCAGGCAGCCAAAGCTTTACAAGCTATTTTTGAAGAGCTGGGATTCCCGATTATTACAAATGAGGAAGTGGAAGCGGCTACTTATGCGAATAGCAGTGAAGATATGCCGCAGCGAAATGTTGTTGAAGATTTAAAGGCGGCAGAGCGAATTTTACGAGATGGGATTTCGGGATATGATATAGCTCTCATCTTAGCTAAGACTGGATATCGACAAACAGCCGAACGGATTTTCAATATGCTGAAACAAAGGGTAGCTGGCGACTATTTGCATACATCGGCCATTATTAATAAAGATAATGTCGTTATAAGCGCGGTAAACGATGAAAACGATTACATGGGACCTGGAACAGGATACCGCCTCAGTCCGGAAAGATGGGAAGAAATTAAAAACATTCGTCAAGCCATCAGTCCGAAAGACTTTGATTAAGGGAGGAACCGAACATGACGACATCATCATTTTCAATAGAGATGAAATTAACGGAAATTGGGACAGCGGTAAAAGGGACGAACCCTAGGGAAGTTATTGTAGCCGTAGCCCCTGCTTTTGGAAAAGAGATGAATAAAACCATTATGAAAATCAATCACGCTTCTGTTCTGCGCGAAATCCTTTCAGGGATTGAGGAACAAGGAGCTGTTCCCCGTGTCATTCGCAGCTTGCGCACGGCCGACTTGGCTTTTATGGCGCACGGAGCAGCCCAAATGAGCGGTTCAGGTATTAGCATTGGTTTGCAGTCACGGGGAACAGCAGTGATCCATCAGCGTGATTTGGATCCGCTAACCAATCTTGAATTATTTCCTCAATCTCCGTTAATTACTCTAGAAATGTACCGGGCAATTGGACGGAATGCAGCAATGTATGCATTAGGAGAAAGCCCAAATCCTGTTCCTGTGGTAAATGACGAAATGGCACGGCCTAAATACCAGGCGGCGGCAGCCCTGCTTTATTTAAAAGAATGCCAGTCGCTTGTGCCAGATCAGAAGCCTGTTGAATTAAAAGCGGGATTTTTAATAAAAGACTAGGAGGAAAAATAGATGGAAAACTTAACGAAACAACAAACGAAAAGCTTAACAAAAGAAAACTATCCGCTCGGTTCAAAAAGTCCGGATTTGCTATTTACACCTACCGGAAAAGCGTACAATGAGTTAACACTGGATGCTGCTTTAAAAGGAGAGGTAACAGGAGCGGATTTGCGCATCAGTCCAAAAACACTTGAAATGCATGCAGATATCAGTGAAAGTTTAGGAAGAACACAACTGGCGAAAAACTTCCGCCGGGCAGCTGAAATGATTAAGATATCGGATGCTCGTATATTACAAATCTATAATGCTATGCGCCCTAACCGTTCGACTAAAGAAGAGCTTTTAGCGATTGCCAATGAATTAGAAGAAGAATACGGAGCGATAGAAAACGCTGGATTAATCCGCGAAGCTGCAGATGTGTATGAAAGGCGCGGAAGATTAAGGAAGAGTGAGGACTAAAAGATTGATGAAAAAAATTTTAGCCGGTGTAGATATCGGCAATTCATCGACTGAAGTGGCAATCGCAAGTGTGGAGGGAGATCATGCTGAATTTCTTTCCCAGCATTTAGTCAAAACAACGGGCATAAAAGGAACTACTGATAATGTGAAAGGCATCCGCCGTGCTTTGCAGGAAGCGGCTAAAAAGGCGGGCATCGAGCTAAAAGACATTGATCTTATCCGGTTGAATGATGCTGTGCCAGTTATTGGTGACCTGGCCATGGATTTGATTAGCGAAACGATTATTACTGAATCTTCCATGATTGGCCATAATCCGGATACGCCAGGTGGAGCCGGTTTAGGCGTCGGGATAACAGTTTTAATCAATGAATTATTTGAGGTAGAGGAAAAAGACCAGGATTATATCGCTGTTATACCTAAATCTTTTGATTATGAATGGGTTGCCCAACGCCTGAATCAAGCAGAAAGCAAAGGAATATCCATTACCGGCGCGATTGTTCAAAAAGATGACGGAGTGTTAATACACAACCGCCTGAACAAAAAAATCCCCATCGTAGATGAGGTCGCTTTAATTGAAAAAGTTCCTCTTTTGAAACTAGCAGCGGTAGAAGTCGCTTTACCGGGTCATGTGATTCGGACGTTAAGCAACCCATACGGCCTTTCTACCGTCTTTCAGTTGGATCCAGATCAGACGATACAAATTGCTTTAGTCGCTAAAGCACTAGTCGGCAATCGATCGGCCGTCGTAATCCGAACACCACAGGGGGAAGTAGTGGAACGGAAAATAGAAGCGGGACGGATCATTTTAATCGGGACGAATAACCAACAACTGGAAGTATCCATTAATGATGGGGCAGAAGCCATTATGAATACGTATGAAAAACTAGAAATGCTGGACACGCTGGCAGATGTCCAAGGAGAAACAGGAACGAATGTCGGAGGGATGTTTAACGGTCTCCGTCATGATTTAGCAGAACTTACTGGACAATTGCCAAATGAAATTACCATCTCTGATTTTTTGGCCGTTGATGCGGTGATCCCGACCTCTATTAGCGGAGCAATGGCGGGTGAGCTTTCCATGGAAAGCGGCGTCGCTTTAGCCTCAATGGTAAAAACAGATAAAGTTCCTATTCAAAGAGTTGCGTCTTTATTGGAAAAAGAAATTGGGATTGCAGTAGAAGTTGGCGGTGTTGAAGCGGAAATGGCCATCCGTGGAGCCTTAACGACGCCTGGTACGAGAAAACCGATTGTTATTCTCGATATGGGCGGTGGTTCAACGGATGCTGCCATGATGAATAAATCTGGCAAAATCACCTCAAGTCACTTGGCCGGTGCAGGGGACATGGTCACGATGCTGATTAATTCTGAACTTGCTTTAGGGGATAAGGAACTGGCTGAAAAGATTAAAAAGTATCCTTTAGGAAAGGTACTGAGTTTATTCCATATGCAGCTGGAAGACGGAACGATGCTATTTTCCGAAACGCCTTTTCCTCCGTACACATTCGGGAAAGTCGTGATTCGGGAAGAACAGGATCTCACACCTTTATCAAGCAAAGTATCTATGGAAAAAATCAGGGAAATCCGGCGGAGCGCCAAGCGGAGAGTGTTTGTAACAAATGCGTTGCGTGCTCTTAAGCGGGTCATCCCGACAGGCAATTTAAAACACTTGTCTTTTGTTGCCATGGTGGGGGGATCGGCACTTGACTTTGAAATTCCGCAAATGTTAACAGAGGAACTAGGCAGGTACGGCATTGTAGCTGGTTTTGCCAATATACGCGGCACAGAAGGCCCGCGAAATGCAGTTGCTACAGGCTTGGTCTTATCCTCTGTTAGAATTGGGTATGAGGTATTAAAATGAATAAAAGTAACATTTATATTACGATCTTATATAATAGCGCTCTTCCTCCTAATCAAATTCAAGAAGTCTGTGCCGGATTGGAAGAAGAAGGGGTCCCATTTTTACTTCAAAAGTGGGAAAAAGCGGGCAGTTTTATTGAACTAGGGAGGGAAGCAGCATCCAGATCCCCTTTGCAAGTGGGTATAGGCATTGATCAAAATGGAGATTTATGTGTGCATCACGATAAATTAAAGCAAGAAGAACCATATTTACAAGACAGCCTTCAAAACGGGCGCACATTAGGAAAAAACGCAGCCCGTTTGATTAAAGGCTTGCCATTATCTATTTAGCAGGAAAGGTTGGGAAAGGATGAGTCTGATCAATTTAGAATTAGCGAAAAAACTGATTGAAAGTGCTGAAAAGGAAGCGAACGAAATCAAAGTCCCTATGGTCATTAGCATTGTTGATGAGGGAGGGAATTTCATAGCCTGCCATCGAATGGATAATGCTTTATTGGTCAGCATAGATATTGCCCAAAATAAAGCATGGACTTCCGTTGCTATGAAAATGCCGACAGCAGATTTAGCGCAGGCAGCTGGAGCGGGAAAAGAGCTTTATGGTATTAATACAACAAATAATGGACGGGTTGTCGTGTTTGGCGGAGGAATTCCATTATGGAAAGATGGGCAAGTTATTGGTGCTGTAGGTGTCAGTGGTGGTTCTGTAGAACAGGATATACAAGTCGCTCAGTCAGCTGTACAAGTATTTAGTGAGTTGGAATACTTGTTAAACGGTTAATCGATTTGCAGAATAATAGTTTTGAATTATCTCATTTCGTTGTAGATGAATACTAAATTCTGTTCAAAACGTACCCTTGGGACCACCTATTACTTCTACTTTACGGTTCTAAGGGTGCAATCTATTTAAATGGAAAGGTTGTATATATTTGAGATTTATATAAAATTTGATGATAGAAGTAAGACAATTCTTATTTATGTTTCCAAGGTGAATGATTGTACGGAAGCTTATGGTATAAATGAAAGAGCTAATTCAATGATTGGATTAGCTCTTTTATTTATATAATATTTACGCATGATTCAAACCAAACTGTTTCATGTTGTAGCAGGGTTAGCATAAAAGACGTTGGATGGCCTATATTGGAATCAGGCGCTGTTTTCTTGGAATAAGAAATAGATAAAATGGAAGAAAGCTTATCATTAGTGGTATTTTACAAAAAATGCTAATATATTAATGGTTTAGTATGCTTCATTATGAGAACGCTTTCTTGCTATGTGAAATATAAAAGTTATAGCAAAGGGGAAAATTGGGAGGGATACAAAAATGATCTTTAAACTTAAAAATATCGTAGACTTGAACACTCTCCAGGAAATTCAAGATCTCTTTGCCGACGCGACAGGTTTGGGAGTTGTTATTTCAGATGAAAATGGGGCACCGCTTACAAAGCCTAGTAACTTCACTAACTTTTGTTCTTATATACGCTCAACATCAGATGAGGGATTACGGGGATGTATATTATCAGATGAACGTTTGGGAAAAATGGCAGCTAAACAGGGAAGGACAATTATTCACCGTTGTCACTCTGGTCTGGTTGATTTGGCTGCTCCAATCATTCTCGATGAAAAATATTTGGGAGCAATCCTTTGTGGGCAGGTATTAATTCAAGGGCAGGATGAAGAGCGACTTGATCAGGTTCGTCAGAATACGAAGCATCTTCAAATTGACCAGAACATTCTCAATCATTACCTTGATCAAATTGAATTTGCTAATCAAAAACGGGTAGAGGCAGCAGCAGATATGCTTCTTCTAGTTGCCAATTATATTGTTAAGATGGGGGCAAACTATTTTACCCAAGAAGAATTAAATCAAAAAAATCAAAAATTGATGGAAGAACTGCAGCTTCGTGCACAATTGGAAAAAACATTACAAGAAACGCAATTAAAGGTTTTACAGTCGCAAATTAATCCTCATTTCTTATTTAATACTTTAAATACGATTTCACGTTTGGCCTATCTTGAAGGCGCTGAACAGACTCAGAAGGTTACATACGCGCTCGCTAAAATACTTCGTTATAGTTTGCGTAACATAGACCAACTTGTAAGTTTAACGGAAGAGTTAGAGCATGCGCGGAATTATTTAAACATTCAGCAATCTAGATTTCGAAACAAAATTCAGTATGAACAAAGTTTGCTTTTTAATGTTGATGCTATAAAAATACCTATTCTTTGTGTCCAGCCAATTATTGAAAATGCTATTCTACATGGGTTTGAATCACAAGGTAAAGTGGCTATTAAACTATGTTGTTTTTCCATGAATGATAACGTGGTAATTGAAATTTCTGATAATGGTGTAGGTATTTCACAAGAAAAATTATCATCCATACTTTCAGATGAAAAAACTAAAAGTAATGGTCATACTACAGGAATTGGTATAAAGAACGTACATAAACGAATTCAACATTATTTTGGAGAAGGTTATGGAATTACAGCTATTGAAAGTAAGAAAGGGGCAGGGACTAAAGTTCAGATTACAATCCCGAAAGTTGGGGGTGATTTGGCTTGAAAGTAATGATTGTGGATGACGAACCGTTAGAACGGGAAGTGTTAACATTGATGATCAAGAAACATAACTTTAAAGTAAATCAATTTTTCGAGGCGGAAAATGGTGTTGATGCTGTAAAAGTAGCAAAGGAAGAACAGATGGATCTCGTGATTATGGATATTAAAATGCCTATAATGGATGGTCTAATGGCAGCGGAGATTATTAAAAAGGAAGTTTCTCATTGTCGAATAATTTTCCTTACAGCTTATGATGAATTTGATTTTGCCTATCGTACTATTAAATTGGGAGCGGATGATTTTTTATTAAAACCAGCTCATTCAGAAGATATTCGACGAGCTTTAACGAAGTTTATACCAATGCTTGATACGAACCTCATTCCCACGCATTTAGAGAAGTCCAATGAGCATTACGATATTGTAAAAGTCAAAGATTATATCGAGCTTAATCTTCATATCGAGTTAAACTTAGAGAAGTTATCTAAGCTAGTCCATCTTAATTCACAATACCTTAGTCGTTTGTTTAAACAGGAAACGGGTTTTACTATTACACAATATATAACGAGTCGTCGTTTGGAAAAAGCAAAACATTATCTTGTCCATACGAGGAAAACAGTTGCAGAAATCAGTGAGAAATGTGGGTTTTCTGATTCAAATTATTTTGCGAGGGTTTTCAGAAAATATGAAGGCACGACACCAACACAATATCAACAACAAGCTATTGTTGGAAGAAAGAAACGATTAAATTCATTTAATAATTTTGTAATGTAGAGTATACATTTTTTGTGAATGGGAGAGATAGAAAAATTGGTTCTGGTGCAAAAACTTCAAGACAATGTCGTGCAGTCGATTCCAAAAGAAACACAATTGATTTTTATCTCAGTAAAGCAAGAGACAAAAGGGCTGCAAAGTGCTTCTTCAAGAAAGCTTTGCGGTCTTTTCATGTCTCTAAGCCTCGAGTTATTACAGTCTATAAGAATCGGGCTTATCCTATCGCCATTGAAGAGTTAAAAAAGAAAAAAGCAACCTGATAGTATGCAACGTACATAACAGAAGTATTTGAATAATATAGAGGATGCATGTACATGCCCCCTGCGTCGAATAGCTAAGAGGAAAAGTGTGTTATAAGTTCGGCTAATAGGCGCGAGAATTTTTAATTAAACTAAAAGCCCCCCCTAATCGGGGGAATCTTGCAATGAATATAAGTTTTAAGAGTTTAAAGTTGATAGTCTTTCATTGTATTTTAACACTACTCGGTTCTTTTAAATTATACTTTATTAGCTTCCGATATAAGGTGGACCTTGCTATTTTTAATTCTTTTGAAACAGCTGAAATATTCCATCCGCTTTGAATTAAGAGTTTTTTTATTAGCTCCATTTCTGCTTTTTCCGTTATAGAAAAGCTTGAATGTTCAACCTCACTAAGTGATTGTTGAGTTTGAAAGTTGGCTAAATAATCGGGTAAGTGACTTTTTTCAATTTCAGCTGAACTGCTAAAGATGACGGCATGTTCCAGGGCGTTTCTTAGTTCCCTTATATTTCCCGGCCATTTGTAGCTTAAAAAGAAACTTTTTGTCTTCTCTGCTAAATGAAAAGGCAAGGGTTTATTATACTTTTTTGCAAATAAAGCTAAATAGTAATCGCTAATGGGAATAATGTCTTCTTTCCTTTTCCATAACGAAGGAACCGTAAATGAGATAACATTTAGCCTGAAAAACAAGTCTTTTCTAAACAATCCTTCCTCAATCATGGCCTCCAGATTTCTATTTGTTGCGGCGATTACTTTCACGTCTATTTTAATGGTCTTTGATGAACCTAATCTAGTAAACTCTTTTTCTTGAAGTACTCTTAGTAAATGCACCTGTAAGTCAATCGGCATTTCTCCGATTTCGTCTAAAAAGATCGTACCACCGTTCGCTTCTTCAAATTTTCCTTTCTTTCCTTCTTTTTTTCCTCCTGTAAATGTCCCGCTTTCATAACCGAATAGTTCACTTCCAATTAATTCTTTTTGCATGGCACCGCAATTAATCGTGATAAAAGGTTTATCACTTTTTGAACTTACTTCATGAATATACCTTGCAATCAGTTCTTTGCCCGTACCTGTTTCACCAGTTAACAAAATAGGGGTATTGACTGATGCAATCTGCTGGCATTTATGTAATATATTTTTTATTTCCGCAGACTCACCAATCAAATGGTGATCTTTTGAATGAGTTAGCATGCTTGATGACGTGCCACTTTTAGTTTTGAAAATAGCCATATAACCAATTTCTTCTTTATTTATCACGATAGGGTTCAAATAGGTGAATTGAAACCCTGCCGCTTTATTCATGAAATCTGCTGGATTTTGAAGAAGTTCTTTAATTTTTAAATGGTTATCAAATGTTAATTCTTTTTTCAAATTTAAGGCATTTAGTAACGTTGGATCTCCATCAACAAGAACGGATTCGTTACTAAAGACAAGGACAGAATGATCCCGCCATTTGAGTGTACATTGATGATAATATTCTTCCAGTTGCCTATATTTCGTTCTATAAATGGTAAGTAGTTGTTGTTCAATCATCTGTGCGAGGGAGACGGCTAATCCAAGTGTGTGAGGTTGTGTGCTTGGCCAAAGTCCAGTAAAGTCGATTGCTCCAATGATATTTTTGGTATATGGATGAAAAATAGGGGAGGAGGAGCATGTCATTGGATGAAAGCCTTCACAAAAATGTTCAGCAGAAAAAACCTGAATAGGCTTTTTAGAAACAATGCTTGTACCAATGGCATTGGTGCCTGCTGCCCCTTCACTCCAATCCATTCCAGGAGAAAAATTCATTTTTTCCATTTTCCTCATAATCTCTGGTTCGCCCTTTAAATAAATCATTTTCCCACTTTCATCATTAAGAGTAATTAAGTAGCCAGTCCCAATTAATGTATCATAAATATGGTCGATAATCGGTTTGGCTGCAAGATACAGGTCAGATTCTGAAAGAAGTTTTTCTAGTTCAAATGAGGTAAGTGCAGTTCTAGCTTGTTTTTGTTCGGGGTTAATACCCATCGATTGACAACGGCTCCATGAATCTAATATTTGGCGGCGAACCACAGTTTGCAGATTTGTATAATTGGAGGGATTTGTAATGAATTTTTCCCATTTATGTTTTATTTCACCCACTTTATTATGCAAATCCTGTGTTGAAAAAATAGAGAGAAAATGGTTTTTCAACTTTTTTAAAACCTCCTCAATGTTATTCGAAACATTTCCAACTAAAAATCAGCCGATTAGGGGATCAGATGCAAATGATTAAGAAGTTAACCACAATAAAAGTTAACATTTTAAAATATTCTGTATATTTAAAATATTAACTTAGCCCGTTATTTAAATCAAGCAGTTTAACTGTATCGAGAAAACATTGTGTAGCGCTACATGTGTTGCAAAATACTACAGTCTTTCTATTAATCTTGTTTTACGCGACAAACCATTAATGAGTGGGAATTCTACTTGATAAAGCTTACCGTATAGCCTTATTTATTCGGAAATTTGAGGATTTTAAAGTGGTGGCACACTACTTGCATTATTAAGGGTAACAGCAAAAATATAACCAACGTATTTGTACATAAATTGCTGTTTAATTCATTTACTTACACTCGAAGGGAGAGAGTTGTAATTGGCCAAATCTCAAATTCTTGCCATTGATGCAGGCGGTACAATGACAGACACGTTTATTATTGATGAAAAAGGGGACTTTGTCGTAGGGAAGGCACAAACAACTCCGCTAGATGAACATATTGGACTATTAAACTCTGCTAAGGATGCTTTGAGCCAATGGAATGCGAAAATGGAGGAGGAATTTCCTAACTTACTTGCAGGTGTTTATTCCGGAACGGCGATGCTCAACCGCCTCGTTTCACGGGTAGGGCGTCGTGTTGGATTAGTTGTTAATAAAGGGATGGAGGATAACCATCGAATGGGTCGTGGGCTTCAGTCATTCCTTGGATACTCCTATTCCGACAAAATCCATATTAATACCCATCACTTTGATCCTCCTCTTGTTCCAAGAAAATGGACAGTTGGCGTAACAGAGAGAGTGGACCTTTTTGGAAACGTTGTCATTCCCCTTTACGAGCATGAAATTGAACCAGCCATCCAAAAACTGATTGATGAGGATGTAGAAGCGATTGTAATCAGCTTACTTCACTCCTATAAATACCCTACGCATGAAAGAAAAATTCGCGATATCGCGGAACAAATCGTAGCAAAAGCAAATAAAGATATTAAAGTTTTTGCAACGGTAGATTATTATCCGGTGCGAAAAGAATCCCACCGGACAAATACAACAATTGTCGAGGCATATGCTGCGGAACCTTCACGCAAAACATTAGAAAACATTGATACAGCACTGAGGGAAGCGGGAACCAATTTTGATCTGCGGATTATGGCCAGTCACGGTGGCACAATTAGTATAAAAGCAAATGAATTGGCAAGAACCTGCGTTTCAGGTCCAATCGGGGGAATGGTTGGAGCAAAATACTTAGCAGAACAGCTTGGATTGAAAAATGTCGCATGTTCCGATATTGGCGGAACAAGCTTTGATATTGGTTTGATTACGCAAGGAGAATTAGCTATTAATGCAAGTCCTGATATGGCTCGCCTTGTCCTATCATTACCGCTTGTTTCTATGGATACAACGGGTGCGGGTACTGGAAGCTTCGTTCGAATTGATCCTAACTATGGAAATATTACTCTAGGACCAGACAGTGCGGGATCCCGTGTCGGTGTTTGTAACCCTAAGGGCGGTCTTGATACGGTTACCGTTTCTGATTGCCACGTCGTTCTTGGTTTAATCAATCCAGATAATTTCATTGGCGGGGTGATTAAGCTTTCAAAGGAAAAAGCCTATGAAGCGGTTAAAACACAAATTGCAGATCCGCTTGGGTTAACGGTTGAGGATGCAGCTTATGGGGTGATTGAACTATTAGAATCACAGCTTCGAAACTACCTTGAATCTATGATTCTAGGAAAAGGATATTCACCTTCGCAATATGTTTGCTTCTCATACGGCGGCGGAGGTCCGTTACACACAGCGGGCTATACGAAGGGGCTTGGCTTTGAGGATGTTCTGATTCCTGCTTGGGCAGCTGGATTCTCTGCATTTGGCTGTGGGGCAGCAGATTTCGAATATCGTTATGACAAAACATTGGATTTAAATGTCGATGATAGGGCAGAGGATTCGGATATTCTCTTAGCTGGTAGAGAATTACAAGCGGCATGGGATGAATTAAAGAAAAAGGTGACAGAGGAATTTAAGAAAAATGATTATTCTCCAGAAGAAGTTGATTTCCGTCTTCTTTATCGGATGCAATATCAGGGCCAATTGAATGACCTCGAAATCGAGGCTCCTATCTCTGCCTTTAAATCTGTCGATGATTGGGATAGCCTTATTCAAACATTCGAAGAGACCTATTCAAGAGTCTATGCAAAATCTGCCCTTTCTCCAGAGCTTGGCTATTCCATCACAGGTGCCATTGTTCGTGGCGTGGTTGAAGTGGCAAAACCGCAAATTCCACAGGAGCCATTATTTGGTGAAACACCACCTGTCGATGCCTTTCTAGGATTTCGCAAAATTTATTGGAATGGCGAGCACCTTCAAGCAAAGATTTATGAAATGGAAAAATTGTTGCCTGGCAACCGAATTGATGCATTTTCAATCCTTGAATCAACAGCTACTACATTGGTTGTTCCAATTGGGTTTGAGGCTTATCTCGATGAAAATCGTATTTTCCATCTAAAAGAGATTAAGGAATAGGTTAAAAGTAAATATCTTAAGGAGGTACTGAATTTGGCGAAAATACTGACGGGCGTTCAAAAAAAGAAAAGAGGTATTGGCTGGGATGGGAAAACGCTAAAGGAAATGCGGAAGGAAATAACTGAAATTAGTAAAGAAACGGGTCATTATGCTGGTTTGAAGACGCTTCCATTTAAGGAAAGCGATCCGATTCGTTTTGAGAAAATTTATTCCAAGCTTCGCGGCGGAGTCGTTCATGCAAGGGAAACAGCAAAAAAAGTGGCTGCGTCTCCAATTGTTGAGCAGGAAGGCGAATTATGCTTTAGTTTGTACACGCCTGAAGCCGATTCAATTGTTACATCTACCGGGATTATTATCCACGTAGGCACAATGGGTGCTGCGATTAAATTTATGATTGAAAACGATTATGAGGATAATCCTGGTATTGCCGATAAAGATATTTTCTGTAATAACGATAACCATGTAGGAAATGTCCATACATGTGATGTTCATACACTTGTACCTATTTTCTGGGAAGGTGAAGTTGTAGGCTGGGCTGGCGGTGTAACGCATGTAATTGATACAGGAGCATCTGCCCCAGGAAGTATGCCAATGGGTCCTGTTCAACGATATGATGATGGTTATCAAGTAACATGTCGAAAAATTGGGCAAAATGATGTGTTATCGAAAGATTGGTTGCTTGAAAGTACAAGATCAGTGCGTGCGGTGAAATACTGGACACTTGATGAAAAAACTCGTATAGCTGGATGTCATATGATCCGTGATCTTGTATTAGATGTGATCAAGGAAGAAGGCGTCGACGCTTATAAACAATTTATGCGTGAAATTATTGAGGATGGACGCCGAGGCTTTGTGAATCAGGTAAAAACCATGTTAATTCCGGGTAAATATCGTCAAGCTTCATTTGTAGATGTACCTTTTAAAGATTTGGATCTCCCTTCATTTGCTAAGCTTAATACAATTATTCATACACCTTCTGAAATCACTGTTCATAAAGATGCACAGTTTGAAATTGATTTTGAAGGAGCAAACCGTTGGGGCTGGCACCCGTTCAATGCAACACCTGTTTCAATCACGAGTGGGATATGGGTCATGCTTTCACAGACTCTTGTACCAAATGATCGGATTAATGATGGTGCTTATTACGCAAGTAAGTTTGGAATTCCATATGGATCCTGGTTTAATCCGGATGACATTCGTTCTGCCCATTCGAATACATGGCATGCGCTTGTGGCGGCATGGTCTCCACTTTGGCGCGGATTGAGCCGGTCTTACTATGGACGCGGTTATTTAGAAGAAGTAAACGCTGGAAATGCTCATACATCTAACTGGTTGATGGGAGGAGGATATGATCAATATGGTCAATTATCCGCAATGAACAGCTTTGAGACTTCATCATGCGGGGTGGGGGCAAGTGCCGTTCAAGATGGAATCAGCCATTCTGCCGCTCTCTGGAATCCAGAGGGGGACATGGGGGACATGGAAATTTGGGAAATACTTGAACCGCTCATCTTTTTAGGAAGACAAATTTTACCTGGGTCAGGTGGGGCTGGTAAATACCGTGGCGGAAATGGTTGGCAATCGCTTCGTTTAGGTTGGGGTGCAGAAGAATGGACCATGTTTGTTGCTGGTGCTGGAGTAATGGCGACGGACTGTGGTCTAATGGGAGGATATCCAGCCTCTGCAGGGTATCGATTCCAAGCAAATAAAACGAACATCAAAGAACGTATTGAGAAGGGACTGCCTATCCCATTGGGCGGAGATGTGGATCCAGATCATCCTACCTATGAGGAAAATATGGATGCCGAGGTTGTGTACCGTGATAGACAGGCGGTGTCTACACAAGAACAATTTGGTGATTACGATGTGATTATGAACTACCTTCGTGGGGGCCCAGGATTCGGCGATCCGCTTGAAAGGAATCCAAAGCAGGTAGAAGAAGATTTAAATGAAAAGTACATTCTTCTTCGTTATGCAGAACAAGTGTATGGTTGTGTCTTTACAGAAAAAAATGGAGTCTATACGGTTGATTTACAAGCCACTGAACAAAAGCGCAAGCAAATCCGCAAGGAACGTTTAGATCGCAGTCAGCCAACAAAAGAGTGGATGGAAGGCGAAAGAAAGCAGATTTTGAACGAAGATGCTGCGATACAAGTTAAACACATGTATGCACAAAGCTTTGCTTTAAGTGAAAAGTTTACAAATGAATTCAAGAGCTTCTGGAACATTCCTGAAGAATGGATGATCTATGAAGATGATTTAGGCGTACCTACACTCGGGTCACGCATCAATCGATTCAAACAAAAGAAAAAACAATAAAATTAAGAAAAAGAGGTGAAGAAAGTGGCAAAATACGATAAGAAAAGAATTGCCGAGTTGATTGATGGGACATTAGAGTTTTATCAGTTGAAAGATATGATGACAAGCCACAAAGACCCTGAGCGTTTTGAAATTTATAGGGAGGTTTTGCAAGATCGTGTGAGCTGGGATGATCCAATCCTTCTTCCATATGGATTGCATCTATATATTGTGCAAAAAGCAAATGGAGATCGTATCGTTAAATGCGACTGCGGCCATGAATTCTGTAATTATAAAGAAAATTGGAAGCTGCATGCGCAAATTTTTGTTAGGGATACAGAGGAGAAAATGAATGAAATTTATCCTAAATTAATGTCACCAGACCCAGAGTGGCAGGTTATTCGCGAATATTATTGCCCAGGATGTGCAACTCAGTTGGAGGTTGAAGCAGTGCCTCCTTGGTATCCGATTATTCTTGATTTTGAACCAGATATTGATACGTTCTATAATGAGTGGATCAAGAAACCATTGCCAACGATTAAATAGATTTTAAGTGGTGATTTTCTAGGATGGGAGACTCTTGGGGGTTTCCCTATATTTTCCCCGCAGCGGGACTTCCATCAGAGGGTGATGAGAGAAAACTCCCACTGATGGAAGTCTCACTTTATTTATTGATCTAAATACACAACAAAAAATACTATTGTTGATGCTATGATTAAAAGAGAACAAATAGATCTACGGGGTCAGTCTGTTCGAAATCAGAAAGAATTCATTCATCAATTGTTTGTGCTAGCATCATAAGGCATGATTCCGTTAAGGAATAGATACGCTGCCTTCTTTTTTACTTTATTTTTGCACCAGAACTGAAATAATCAATCTCCGAAACAAAACCGGCTGTTTTAAAATAATACAGTCGGTTTTTTCTAATTCAAGAGCCTATTTCGCTGACCACTCCCATGGTTAAAGCCACTGGGGTTCTTTCTCACAAATATCCCACTTACCACCTTCCATAAGAAGAGGCAGAGGCGAGACTTGGGTGAGCAACACTTGAAAGAAAAACAGTCTTTCAAGTGGGCAAGGTCGGTGCCAA
>NZ_JBALMU010000005.1:0-7905 GCF_036962285.1 Bacillus sp. JJ634 | reverse complement strand
GGCATCGACCTTGCCCTCTTGAAAGACTGTTTTTCTCTCAAGTGTTGCTCACCCAAGTCTCGCCTCTGCCTCTTCTGATGGAAGGTGGTAAGTGGGATATTTGTGAGAAAGAACCCCAGCGGCTTTAGCCATGGGAGTGGTCATTTAATAGCCTTGCTAACTTTCAGCTTCTTTCCTTTGATTGTTGTATTCTCCATGGCTTGTAAGACTAGAGAGCCTTTTCCATTAAGAATATCCACATATGATAAATTATCCTGGATTGTTATAATGCCAATATCATCTGCGGTTACTCCAGGAATTTTTGCAATAGTTCCAACAAAATCTACAGCTCGAATCTTCTTGTTTTTTCCCCCATTAAAATGAAGTTTCAGAATATCTTTATTTATTCGGGCAGTTTTATTATTTTTAACGACTCGGCGTCCGCTTACTTTTTCTTCGAAGGCAGCTTTTCTTCTAGCAACTTCCTCATTTGTAGGAGCTTCCATTATAGGTATCTTAAAGCCAATGTATTTTTCAATTGCTTTAAGGAATTTTCCTTCATAAGGTGTCGCAAACGTAATCGCCTTTCCTTCATTGCCAGCGCGACCCGTTCTTCCTGTTCGGTGGACATAGCTCTCTTTTTCCATTGGAACATCATAGTTGATGACAAGTGTCACATTATCAATATCAATTCCTCTTGCAGCTATATCAGTGGCCACAAGATAACGAAAATTCCCCATTTTGAAACCATCCATAACGGCAAACCGTACTTCTTGTTCTAATCCTCCATGGAGTCTTTCACAAGAATAATTGGATTCTTCCAATTCGGTAAAGACTATATCTACGTGTTCTTTAGTTCTGCAAAAAATGATACAACTCTCTGGGTTTTCAACGACCGTAACGTCTTTAAGCAGTGAAATTTTTTCTTCTTCTTTAACTTCGATTAAACTATGTTCAATTGTATCCGTCGTTACCCCAGTAGTAGCAATCTCAATATTAATAGGATTTTTCATATATTTATGGCAGAGATTTTCAACATCTCTAGGTAATGTGGCGGAAAATACCATCGTTACCCTGTTTAAAGGGATTTCATTTATAATCGCTTCTACTTCGTCGATAAAACCCATATTAAGCATTTCATCAGCTTCATCTATTATAAGATACTTTACTTGGTCTAAAACTAGAGTCCCTCTTTCGATATGGTCCATGACACGCCCGGGTGTACCGACGACTACATGAGTTTTTTGTTTTAATTCTTCTTTTTGTTTCGCAAAAGGTTCTTTTCCATAAACAGCCATAGCTTTAATTCGTTTAAATCTTCCAATGTTCGTTATATCTTCTCGAACTTGGACAGCAAGCTCCCTAGTTGGTGTAAGAATAATTGCCTGTGGCTTTTTTTCTTCCCATTCAATCATTTCGCAAATAGGTATACCAAAGGATGCAGTCTTGCCACTACCTGTTTGAGATTTTACTACAAGATCTTTCTTTTCCATTGCTAATGGTATTACGTCACTCTGAACCTCTGTGGGAATTGCATATTTTAACACAGCAAGTGCTCTTTTTATTTCATCGCTTAAATTATAATCCTCAAAATTTCTTTTCCTCATGTATTAACCTCGTTTTTTGTATTATCCGACTTATATATAGGATTCTCTCAAAGAAATATTATATGTAAAACCCGAATATAGTTCATTATACTTGAAATACCAGACAAATCGGCTTTTATTTTTATTCCATCAAATTTCTGGATCAAATAATCTGTTTTTCTTTTGACGCTATATAGTAGATGGGCTTTCTCATTGGGGAAATCTGTAATAGAGGGGCAGGCACTCAACTTTTTATCCTAATCATTATCTGAGTCCTTTATAGCAGACATTACTAAATCTAAATGATTTCCGTATATAATGGGAGAATTTTTTCAATTAGAGCATTCGTAAATTTATTATTTTCCTCAATCATCACCATGTATGCTGAGTTTCAAACCATATACACTCTTTATAAGGTAAGAAAATAGATAAGAAATCTTCTCATTAATCAAGTACAGGACCGGTTCGTGAAAGAAACTGAAATAATAATCAATCTAAACGTAGTATTGGATTTAATTTTGGATTAATTGTTCATAATAATTATAAAATATCTGTTACAGAAGGAGATTATATGCCAACTCAAAAAAATAATCGCCATAATCCAGTCCCATATAAAAATCAAGTTAATCGATTAAATAAAGAAGATGATACATATGGCATCCTTAAACAAGCAATAGAAGTGGATACAGATGTCAATGAAGACCCAAATCGGGAAAGATTATTGGATGAATCAGTAGATGCTTTTTTAGAATGGAAAGCAAAACAGTAATATAAGAGCAAGAAGTGTCGTTTCTCATATTTCACAATAGATTAAAAATTCCGTTTCTATTTCTATTTAAACTATTCTGCTTCTGCGTTTAAGTACAAACCTCCACAATCTCTATTAAACTTTAATAGAGATATCCAATTTACCAAAAATGTTGTTCATTTCAGATATAACTAAAGGCTGAACCTCTCAATATGGTTCAGCCTTTCGCTTTAGTTCCTGATTAAAAAATCCTCTTCAGAACCCCCAATAAAAAAGAGGCGATGAAGCGGCCTTGTCATGACGACGTACAGTAATTTAATGTCCAATTCGCTTTCGATTGTATAGGATTCGTTCAGAGAAATTGCAAAAACGCCATCAAATTCAAGTCCTTTTGCTAGATACGATGGCAAAATAACTAGTTGATCCTTTGGGATGGATGCTTGTTCTTCGAGTAAGCAAACTGATTCGTCTATTTCACTCAACACTTTGTAAGCTTCCCGGCAATCTTCCATCGTTTTGGCAATGACAGAAAATGTGCGTAGTCCTTCTTGTTTCATAGTTTGAACTCGGTCAAGCAACTCCTTTCCCCAGGATTGATTCACCTTTTTAATAAAAATAGGTTTCTCACCGTGACGAACGACTGGCTCTACTTGAGGAAAGTTATAAGGTAATAGTTCCAATAGTTTATTGGCTTCATTCATGATTTCAACTGTCGTTCGATAACTTTTCTTAAGCTCAGTATAGGTAGCGCGCGGAAAAATATTGTGATGAACTTCCTCCCACTCTTCTAATCCGCGATACGAGTAAATCCCTTGCGCCAGATCGCCGACCAATGTGAACATATCCGTGTCAGATGACGTTTTTAACGCTTGCAGCTGCATGAAGCTGTAATCCTGTGCTTCATCGATGACGATATTCTTGGCCCGCTTCTCTTTATCGACTCCAAACAGATGTGAATAGAGGTATAGTAGAGCACCTAAGTCCTCCAGCTCATATTGATTTTCTCTAAAAAATTCCATTTGATATCGGCAAAGTCGTTCCGCTTCCTCAATGGAGAGTGTCCCATCACTATATGTAACCAGCATCTTTGAATCGGTAAAAAGCTCCTGATAGTATTCAAGAATATGTTTTCGTTCAAATGGTTTAAAATAAGCTTTAACAGATGTACGAATCGCTTTCTTAATTTCTTCTGTTCGTTCCGCTTTTTTATCCAAGAATTTTGTGACGTACTCTCGGCGAAGATCAGGTTTAATATTTCTAGTTAAGGCCTTTTGAATCTTCGTATCATAAAAATTAGTCACTCGGTCGAGCATAGTTTTTTTCTTCGATTTTACTTGACTTTGCAAAATCTGCTTTAACTTATCGACTCGTGTATAAATCGGTAAATACCAATATTCTTCCACCAACAGCTTCTTGAACTTTTTAGCCGAATAAAGTCGGTATTTATCACAGTAGAAATCTTCCTTTGGAAAGAATCGAGTGATGATTTCTTTCACATATTGGTCGAGGATTCCTTTAAATTTGGATGACCCCTTAATCCCTGAAACCCAGATTGACTCTGCTGTCTCATCATCTTTCTTTTCAAGCAAATCAATAAGTTTCTTATCAGGAATGATGTTCAACTCACATTCAATCGCACTCTGTACATATTCCGTAAAGGTAAATTGCTTCGCTTTTTCTACCCCTAACTCTGGCAGCGCCTCTGAGATGTAATCAATAAACAGTCGACTTGGCGCCAAAATCATCAGCTGTCTTGGATCAAATAAATCTTTATAGTAATAGATGAAATAAGAAATTCTATGGAGGGCAATCGTCGTCTTTCCGCTCCCTGCCGCGCCCTGGACAATAATCGGCTTATTCAAATCGGCCCGGATAATTTTATTTTGCTCTTCCTGAATCGTGGAAACAATTTCGGTCAAACGATTACTGGAGCTCTTCGCTAACGAATCTTGCAACAGCTCATCCGTTGTTGTCAAATCAATGTCACGGATTTCATCTAAATTTCCATCCTCAATCATTAACTGTCGTTTCAGCGTAATATCACCTGAGAATGTTTCCCCTTCTGCTTCGTATGTTACCGAACCGATTCTACCCTCGTAATACAGGTTGGCAATCGGCGAACGCCAGTCAACAATGATCTGCTCCTGATTTTCACGCTGATACAAAGAAGTTTTACCAAAGTAAAGAATTTCCTTTATTCCGTTTTCATCCCGCGTGAAATCCACTCTAGCAAAATACGGCTTGCTTTGTGCTTTTTTAAGGCTTTCCAGCTCCGCTTGCGACATGTCAAAGAAATTGGCCGTCGTCAGTAATTCGGCATACCTCCCTGACTCCTTCCAGTCTTCATCTCCAAACGTTTCCTGCATAATTTTCTTAAATTGACCCTTGCTCGTCTCAGCAGTCTTAATGACCACATCCATATAACGCTTTGTAAATTCTAATCTTTCTTGCTCACTTTTCCTGTCCGGGTGCTGTTTCGATGTCATTTCGTTCTCCTCTCATTCTTGGAAATAAGGTTCTTGACAATCGTCTACAGCGGTGAAATGGACATTAATGTTATCAGAAATATCTTCTTATTGCAATGAAAAACACCTCTCATTAGAATGGGCTTTTACGTTCTATTTTTTCTTCTTCATCCCAATAGTTTACCTCTGTTTACACATGTGACTGCACCTTACTACTTATTTATTTTGTATTTAAAAATAACCTAATTTCGTTGGGTTACAGCACTACTACTCACAATTTCAGATGTTTATTTTTTGGGAAATAAAGACACCCCTTTGGATAATCAAATCTAAAGGGGTGAAAACAGTGCAACTTTTTATAAACAGTTAAACTTTATTTCAAACCAACATTAACATATTTGTTAACGATTAATACTAATAAAGTGCTTTAAAATTTATTCAACTAAAATACAGAACAACTAGTTACATATATAAAGCTGATCGGCAAATAACACCAATCAGCTTTTTCGTGATGCTTATTCTTCTCTAATGACTAATAGTACACCCATAAAGATTAATAGGGTACCTATCCAAAAAGAAAATCCAATTTGTTCACCTAGTAATAGCCATCCTAAAAAAGTACCGACTATAGGTTGGAAAAAGAAAAATAATCCGCCGCTCGAAGCGTTAAGCATTTGCAGCCCGCGATTCCACAGTAAAAAGCCGCATGCCGTCGAAATAACTCCTAAGTATAAAAGACCGCCCCAAATAGATGGATGCATCATAGCTTGAAAATCAAGCTCAGCTAATCGACTAATTGTAAAAGGCGTTAGTAAGGCAATTGCTACAAGAATAGCATAGCTCGTCACGATAATTTGTGAATAGTGTTCCGGTACACGTTTAATAAGAACAGACATAAGTGACCATGTTAGTGCTGCAACAAGCAGTGATACACCGCCAAGTTGATGAGATGAATCAATATTAGCATTTCCAACAATCATACAGACACCGATTGTTGCTAGAATAATAGAAATTGCTTTTTTAAACGTGATTTTTTCTTTTAAAATGATGCGGGCAAATAACACCATAAATGCAGGTGTCGTTGAAGTAATGATAGCACCCATTTGTGCGGTAGAAAGCATCGTACCGACTTCTTGGGTTACGATAGAAATTGTGTTCCCAATAAGCCCAATCATGAAAAGTAATAGCCAGTCTCGTTTTCCAATATGCCATGATTGTTTTGTTACAACACCAATAATGAACAATGCAAAAATCGCAATAACATAGCGAAACCATACTAATTCAAGTGGCGGTACAACATCTACCACAACTTTTACTACAACATACATCCCGCCCCAAATACTAGCAGCGAGTGATAAATATAAAGAACCTAATAAGGTGTTTTTCATTTTGTACCCTCCGTTTTTCTCTAGACAATTCTTGTCCTTAACGGAGATGTAGTTCTTCTACCGTTAAGGGAGAAGAACTACAGGTACATCATTTTCAAATCGTGACAACCACATCATCAGCTTTCAACTCACTTTCAAAATGTTTACTTTATCCTATACTAATTTTGTTGAATTCGATATAAAACGGTTCAATTATTCGATCACTCGTACGATTCAAAAATTTGATAGACTATATTTACAATTGTCATTTTTGTTCATCACATTCAGTTTGAATAACTTATAATCCAGCTTGTCCATCATTTTCAACCACATGTTTGAGAATTGACAACTTATTAGTCCAAAATTGTTCAAAAAATGAAAGCCACTGTTTTAATTCTTCTAAAGATTCTGGTTGCAGTCGATAAAGTTTTTCTCTACCGACCTTTCGACCACTAACTAATTTTGCTTCCGAAAGAATATGAAGGTGTTTTGCAATGGCTGTACGACTCATAGGAAAATAAGATGTTATGTTTGAAATAGATAGTTCTTTTTCAGTAAGTAATCTAAGTACTTCTCTACGAGTTGGGTCGGCAATAGCTTGAAATACATCGTATTTTTCTGCTGATGAAGACATTTAGCCCTCAACAACCTTTTTAAGCTTTTCATTCACAATTCCTACCCAACCTTGATTCATTCTGTCACGAATAACAGCACTTTCCTCGTTGGCTTTCGGAAGAATAGTATCAGAATGTTTCCATCCAGTATGAATCAGAGTAAACTCCGTCTTATCGCCCATCTCTTTTAAAATAAACGATACAACCCAACCATCTGTATCCCATGAAAAAGAAAGTCGATAAGGTGCATCAATTTCTAATACTTTGCACGGGGATGGCCCAAAAGGTGATTGCACATGAAATTCATACCCTACTTCCAGCTCAAAATCATTTGGCATGAACCATGCTGCAATACCTTCCGAAGTAGATACTGTATCCCATACTTTTTGAATAGATGCTTCAAAAATAACAGTTTGCTTAATATCTGGTACTGTCTTTTGATTATTTGTTTCCATAATCATTCTCCTTATTTAATTTAAAATGCAACACTATATGGTTTCATATTATTCATAATATAACACCCAATGGTTTCGTGTCAAAGTAATGTTTATCTCCAAAAATAGAGGTTCCTCTAAAAAATCCACCAGGAAACTACAGTAAAGCGGCAAACAAATGACTCCCGCTAGGATTGCTGGAGTCATTCTACTTAAATACATTTGAGTCCTTTCATAAGATACTCCAACAAGCAATTGAATGATAGCTGCTATATATCCTGTGCGATCCTTTCCTCCTGTACAATGAATAAGTGCTGGTACATTTTTAACTAATGCACTCACTTACACTTATTCATATAGAAAAAGCGATTCTTATTAAAGAATCGCGCCTTCTTGTTAAAGAAATCCTATTATTTATTATGTTTCTTTCATATTACAGATTTTACGAAAAGAAAGCCCATTACGGTGCGCTGGCACCCCCTTTAGGGATGGGATGAATGTTCACTCAAATGCGGTGTGCAGATAAAATACCAAAAATATGTTCTATACACCACACATTCGAAATGGTGTAATTTGGTGTATAGGATGTTCTTTGAAAACTGAACATAGGTGGTTGTGACAGGAAAAACGTCTGTCACGTAAAATGTTCAACGTTCTACCGACCAACACTCTTCGTAGAAAGAGTGCGGTATCATAATCCTAGACAAGTATC
>NZ_JBALMU010000004.1:21339-28909 GCF_036962285.1 Bacillus sp. JJ634 | reverse complement strand
TGATACAGATATAATAATATCTATAAAACTAATAAAAGAGGTGTGGAGATGAAATCATTTAATGCACTAGTTGTTAATAAGCAAGATGACCAGTTTTCTGTAGGGGTTCAACAGTTTTCACTACAGGATTTACCAGAGGGCGAAGTACTAATTCGTGTTCAATATTCAGGCGTTAATTATAAAGATAGTCTTGCGAGTATCCCTGATGGCAATATTGTCAAAACTTTTCCATTTGTGCCAGGAATTGATTTAGCAGGGGTCGTAGTTTCTTCAGAAGATCCTCGCTTTCAAGAAGGCGACGAGGTTATTGCAACTAGCTATGAGATTGGTGTTTCCCATTTCGGTGGCTATAGTGAATACGCTCGTATTCCGGCTCAGTGGATTGTTCCACTTCCAAAAGGCCTTACGTTAAAAGAAGCGATGATTATCGGAACAGCTGGTTTTACGGCTGCATTATCCGTTCAGCGCCTTGAAGAAAATAATCTAACTCCTGACAAAGGAGCTGTTCTTGTAACCGGAGCAACAGGTGGAGTTGGCAGCTTTGCTGTCTCTATTCTATCTACCCTAGGTTATCAAGTTGAAGCGAGTACAGGAAAAGAAGCTGAACAAGAATACTTAAAGAAACTTGGAGCAACTACGGTTCTATCACGCGAAGATGTATATGATGGAAAGGTTCGAGCATTAGGTAAACAAAAATGGGCAGCTGCTGTCGATCCAGTTGGCGGCGAACCACTTGCCTCTGTTTTAAGCCAAATCGAGTACGGTGGCTCAGTTGCGGTCAGTGGATTAACAGCTGGGACAAAGCTGCCAACAACAGTCTTCCCGTTTATTTTAAGAGGCGTTAATTTACTTGGAATTGACTCTGTGTATTGTCCTATGGAGACACGATTGAAAACATGGAATCGTCTAGCAACGGATTTTAAACCGGCAAATTTAGAAGAACTAATTCAAAAAGAAGTGACACTTCATCAGCTTCCGGATGCTTTGCCTACATTATTAAAAGGTGATGCTCGCGGAAGAATCATTGTGAAACTATAACCCAAAAGTGACGAGATATATAAATTCTCGTCACTTTTTCAATGTTAAGTCTGAATCATTTTGATAGAGGTATACGTATTTTGACGAGAGTGCCTTTATTAAGAGTACTTTGAATAGAAATATCTCCTTGATAGGTATCAATAATTCGTTTGCAGATTGTTAATCCTAATCCGGAACCATGCTTCTTCATAGAGAAAAATGGATTAAAGACTTGATCTAAACGATCTTTTGGAATACCTACACCAGTATCTTCTATCGTAATGAAACAAAAATCAGCGTCTCTTTCTATTGAAATCGTTAATTTTCCACCATCGGGCATAGCGTGTAAAGCATTTTTAGACAAATTAAGAATCACCTGTTTTATATGATCTTGAACACAAGATATAGGCACATCATCAGCAGAATAGGCAATAGAGAGTTGGACATTCATATAATTAGCTTCCGATTGTAAAATAGGTTCTATTTCTCTTAAGATATCTATTGTATTGTAGGTGTTTAATGTATATGCAGTTGGTTTTCCAAGGACTAGTAATTCACTAACAATGGCATTTATTCGAATGATTTCTTTTTGTATCACTTCAAAGTAATATTGGGCTTTCTTATCTAAATATTCTTCGCTAAGTAGTTTAATTAATCCATTTATTCCTGTTAAAGGGTTTCTTATTTCATGGGCAGTGCTAGCAGCCAGATTCCCGAGTAACTCTAGTTTTTGATATTCATTTTGTTCTTTTTCTTTCTTTACTTTAAGTTTCAGTCGAAGGTTGTAGATTAATAGTAGTAAAACATTCATAATAATAAAAATCGCCACTAGGTAATAGGAAAATGTATGACGATATAAGTGTTTATTTTCAGGGCTTAATTTTGCCGTAATGATCCAAGAGGGGTGTTTCAAATGGATACGATAATCTACTAAGTTTTCCGTCGAAGTTAATGAGCTTGCCTCTATTACTGTTCTCCCTGATTGATCTGTTACGACAATCATTTCATCTTTTAATAACATTTTTATGGTATTTTCTAATTCATCTAATCGTAAGCTGGCCAGCAATACACCTTTAATTTGTTCATTCTCAGTAACAGGGACGGCGATTGTCATAATATAACGCCCTGTTACTCGACCAATATGTGCTTCTGAAAAACTCGTTTTTCCTGACTTTAGTGCTTGCTGAAAGTACAGTCGATCACCGACATTAACAGGAGAATTGAGTGAATTTGAGCTTATTAATAAGTCTCCTTCTGAATTGGCCCAATAAAAGCCTGAAAAACGTTTATCCTTTTCTTGAGTTTCCTTAAAAATTTCCTCTATATCAATTAAGCTACTATGCTGAACTTTAATCAGGGTAGCAAGCATTTCTAACCGTCCGACTGTTTCGCCAATAAAATTCTCTATATTTGTTGTATGGAGATTTGCATTCCGTTGAGCTTTATTTTTATATTCATTTTCATATTTCCTCATTTGTAGCTCTGCCAAAATGCCGCTGATAATCAGCGTAGGAACCACTGCTATCAAAATATAAATAACAAAAATCTTTGCAAATGGTTTAATGTTATGTGTCCGTATCAAAAAGCACTTCCCCTTTAATGTTCCGCTTAAGTAGCTTCCAGCTGAATATATACGATGTAAAATATCCACTGATGATTGACATGAAAGCTTTCAGTCATATTTTTATCATAAGATATTTAGGACTAAGTATCAATATTATCAGAAGCATAATAGTCATATGGTCGCCTTTGTTGTGCAATGAGAGATTATAGTTGTTCTACTTATTCTACATATTAGTATTAAGAGAAACTTTTTAAGATTAAGTGCGGTAACCGTACCATAAGTAGATGAAGTTATTTTATATAAAAACGACTATTGAAATAATTAGATATGGTTCCTGTAAAAAAGCTGCAATATACATGAGTAACAGAATGTAAAAGGCCACTTGCTTAGCAAGTGGCTGATTCGACGTAGTCGCCAATTTTAGGAATTAAGTGTAAGTGGAACTACATCTCTGTCTTCGCCTTAACAGGCTCGCCAATCAGCGAGTTTTCTTAAGGTTATCCTAATTTTGCAAATTTGGTTCACCCTTTACTCCTTACCTATTTACTGTTGGTTTTAATATATTCTTTATAGGCTGTTGAGTAAATTAGATAAAAAATACCTCAAATCTCGAGAAAAACGAAATATACACGATAAGGGGCTGCTACGCCCCTTAAATTTTCTAAATGCGATTAACACAAAACAATGATTTTATAGGGAGTAGTTTGGGCTGGAATGCTAAATGTGGCGGGACCATATACAACAAGTAGATTTCGATTTGTAGGACTAAGTGTGAAGGATTAATTGTTTTGTAATAATATCGGAGTATAACTAGAGATATTCAATTGTAATTGACCATCACTACTTACCAGCAGGCTGTTAAAATAGTCAACCTTAACATTTTGATAAGGGCTATCTTTTACGATAATGAGGGCCTGATATTGGGGCGGGTAAATAAGAATGACAGGTACATTGACATCATAAAAACCAGTTACACGGTCTCCAACTGAAACCATAACATGGTCTAGAAAATATGTTGTTGGACTGATAACAAAATTTACTATCGAACCATCTTCTCTTAATAAGGACATTAATTTAAAACACCCTTTTAATTCCTCACCTGAACCTAATAAATAATCTTGAATCATGGTAACCGTACCAGAAAAAGAATTGTATTTCTTCATTTTTCCCCCTCCTTTATGTTGAATAATAAACGTAATTCACTCTTTAGGAAACTTCGAGGACGGGGTTCGTATAATATTTTAATGTTAGTTTAGTTGACCTTATAAATTTTATGAAGCTGGTGATTAGATATTACTTAATGAAGGCTAGTTATAAAGAGCAATAATTCTTTAAGACTGTTAGAAAATGATGATGCTAGTCCTCATAAAAAGGAGTTTATTATGTATAACTATTATTCTAGGACAACTATGAATCAGCAAGATATTGTTTCGTTTGCTCGTGGTGATATAACGGGGGATAGAGTGCCTGATAATGTTTATTTAACCGGAATAAAGACTCCAGCTAGTCCATTTACTCAAAATATTACTCTGCTCGTTCAAGATGGAAGAACTGGCACTGTAAAAAGTGTTACACTTCCAGAAAATGCTGGCTACAATCCTACTGTATTCTTAGGGGATTTTACTGGGAATGGAGTAGATGATATTTTAATAAGTATTGCTACAGGTGGTAGTGGTGGAATCATGTACCATTATATTTATTCCTTTGTGGAAAATATGGCATATTTACTGTTTGATTTCAATGTATATAATAAGCAATATCAATATGACGTTACTTATCAAGACCAATACAAAGTGGAAGTTGTCAGTAAAATCAATAATAAAAAGTACATGATAGATATTTCAACAAAAGGTGCTGAGTATTTAACTGAAATATATGATGAAAATGGTAAACTGAAAAGTCCTATTACAGGTTTTGTAAATCCTCTAAGTGGCTTATATCCTGTTGACTTTAATTCGGATAAAAGGTATGAGCTATTGGCTTATCAAAAAATTGCTGGAAGATATAATGCAGATTCTTTAGGGTATATTTTGAACACTTTAGGGTGGTCGGATAATCGATTTGTTTTGCAAAATCAGAATGTAGCTATTTGGGGATATTAGAGCAACTTATCTAATGAGGTTTTAGAAGCATGAGAATTCTATTATTTTATTAATAATTATTATCTAGGTAAAAAGAAAAAGCTGATTTATATACATTCTATAGACTGTTTATATAACTACACTTATGTTTGGTTAGTAAATGGGGAGGGATTTTGGTTTTACCCGACGTACCTCCAATATGGTGAAGTTGCAGGATATAGGTGGAACGGTACATTCTGGACGTTCTATGGTTTTGATGAAAGATTTATTGAAACGGTTGCCTGTTATCTAATCTTTACTTTGTACTAAAAACAAAATCCTCTTGTAGAAATTAAAACCACGATAAATAGCAAAAAATAATAAAATACCTCATTTAGATACATCACGGAGAACCGTACCATAAGTAGGTGCGGTTTTTTATATAAATGCAGCATGGGTCCATCTCCGTAAAATTAATCTTATGAAACGTTTCCTTTTTATTTACTATTTAAAAAATGAATTTGGCTATTATGTATACAAATGTATACAATAAAAGTGAATTTGAATGTATACATTTGTATACAAGGAGGAGGGGTATTATGAGACATGAAGGACATAGAGGACAACGTAAACATCATGAAGGCAGACATCGTGGAAGTCGCGGGGAGCATGTAGGGGTAAAATCAGAAGGAGCGAAAACGTTCCGACGCAAGCGTGCGATAATGTTTTTAGAGCATTTAGAAACTAAGCAGGCGGTATTGAAAAAGCAATTGCAAACACCAGAGTTGCAATCCGTTAATCCAATTATTGTTGGTGAATTAAAGGCAACACAGTCGATAATAGATGAGTTTGTACAACTGTTTGAGCTATATGAGTTCGAGGAATATGCGAATTTGCGATTTAAAAAAGATACTGAAAATAACACGGAAGCTTAGAAAGAGGATATTGAAAATATGAATATGGAATCAAATTTGACTGTTGAAGAGGTTATCCGCTCCCGCCGAACGATTAAAAAGTTTAAAAAGGAACTGATTTCTTTAGATACGCTTGAAGAGCTATTAGATATTGCGATTTGGGCACCGAATCATAAAATGCGTGAACCTTGGCGTTTTATCGCCTTCTTAGATGAAGGAAAGCAGCATCTTGTGGAAGTTTTAAAAAGTGAAAAGGAAAAAGGGAAGTTCCCTAGACCGATGAAGCCAGAAAGGCTTGAACAATTGCTTTCAATTCCAGCGTTCGTTGTTGTTGTAATGCAAGCAGATCCACGACCAATGATTTTCGAAGAGGATTTTGCTGCGGTGAGTGCTTGTATTCAAAACTTTCAATTAGCAGCTTGGGAGCGTGGAATTGGAATGCTTTGGAATACGGATCCAACAATTTATTCACCAACATTCCATGCACAAATCGGTGTGAAGCCAGGTGAGAAGGTTGTGGGAATTATGCAAATTGGCTACCCAGACATGACACCGAAAGCACAACAGCGAACTTCGATTGAAGAAAAGTTAACGGTTATTACTAGCGCTTCTCAGCTTGAAGAAAATAAGTAGTATCGAATAATATTTGTCAGTAATCGAGTGCAATTCCGAAGGGGAAATTGCGCTCTTTCTTTATGTATCGGGCCGACTTGTTTAATAACGAAATGGAAGATTTAGCTTATGTTTAAAATCTGGCTGCCATCGAAGGCGGCTTTTGTTAGTGTATTAACGGGAGAGAGGATTCAATAAGATGATAAAATATTGTTAGAACAAAATGAACAACGAGGTAAAATTATGAAGTTAACCTTAGCAACGAATGAAGAAATTAATATGCTACATTCAAAGTTTAAAAAATTTAATACCCATCTTCTTAAAGAGCCAAGAAAGGTGTATCCTTTTATTGGTATTATGGATGTATTTAATCGTGTTCTTACTGAAGAAGAGGCAAGTGAGCTATTGGGAAGAAGCCATAATTTAAAGCACGGTGCAAAATTTGTTGGTACCTTGACTCAACTTTTCCATATGGAAGATGATGAGGTGTACGTACATATTTATAAAAAAGGGATAGGAAAAGAAGAGTTCAGGTATATATTAAGCTATTTAAATCGAGAAGAGGCAAACTTTTTTCGAAGGTTGTTTTCTAACAGCAAGGGAATTTACAAAATAGGTGATGTGGAAGCCCTTATTTTTTTAACAAAACTTTCAGTAAATGAGCTGTATTTTACAAATTTTCTCTTTCCTTCTCTTGATACAGTGATAATTGGGAATTATGAATTGTCTTTTCCTGTTTACTGTAAAACAACAATAGGTTTCAAAAAGTGTAAAGAGATTGTCGAAGAAAATGGTTTATTTATAAGACAGTAGGAAATAGGCGAGTGACAGGAGTACTGATTCACTGATTCCCTGTTGAACGAGTGCGTTACATAAATAATGAATGAGGCTGCCTCTTCTTTTTGATAATCTGTGCAGGTTGGTTGAAAATAGTGAATAAATATAAATATAAAGTTAACTCTATAATTAAAAGAATGATAAACGAGGAGATTGATCATGAAGCCTTATCAAATAAATAAAATGATCATTGATGATGAATTTGATGGTGAAGAATTCGTGACAACTGATTTTGCTTACCAAAATAAAGATTATAGCATTACTTTTAAAAAAGCAGACCTTGAAATAATTAATACATGGGTTTTTAAAGATGGTACGTCTCTACCAGCAAATTTATCTGATAATATTATTGAATTAATAAGAGAAGATGTTAAAAAGAGAATCTAGTCACATGTAGTAGTTCTAATTTATTATGGTTAGTTTTAGAAAAGTTTTGATTATTAATATAAAGAATCATGTGGCTAGCGAAGAAGTGATTTCATTGAACGAATACGAGGGGCTAATGACGACGATTTTTAATGATTAGAAGACCAGATCGCATGTGATTTGGTCTTTTGTATTTATTG
>NZ_JBALMU010000004.1:15762-21313 GCF_036962285.1 Bacillus sp. JJ634 | reverse complement strand
AAACTCCCTCAGATAGATACGTATTACTCGTGAATGCTCGCTAATTCGCAGGATTTCAAACCACTAGTGAGAACTATAACGGATTAATGGAATGAGTTTCGATACTATTGGCAACATGAAGGCGTACTTAAATAGAGGAGTATACTTCAAAATCCAATCATTTCTATATACTGCACGCATTCTCCACGCCGCCCCTGGAGGCTGTCCCTCCCATGTCTCAACGGGTCTACGCCCTATCATTCCTTCGTCATGCCTATCCAAGGGGTGGAGGCCGGTTTTGCTAACGGAATGGGTCAGTGTCCTTTTGTTTAAGTATTCCAGTACTCCGTGCTTTTTTGAGATCCTACGAATAAGCCAACATTCAATAAAATGATAATAGTAGATACTAACTTTTACTTTGATATGTTCTTTAAAAAGTGAATAAAGAAAAGGTCCTGTTATGCTAACGGGTAGCTTGAGTTCAAGAGCAGAGCTGTCATAGAGGCAGCTTTTTCTTATTGAACTAAATGGAAGATTAGTGCAATAAAAGGTTCAATGATTATATTTAAGGATGTAATCTTATTCAAGAATCGCTGCTCGGATATTCACTAAAAGGCATAATATTAAAGAAAATTATAATTGTTTTATAAACGGCTCAACCATATAATTGTGTGAAAAAGGATGCGTATCATGCCTATTAATTCTTTTGAAAACTATCCGATGAGCTGGAAGCCATCGATTGATAAAACTAAAAAGCCTATTTATCAAACAATCGCAGGGCAATTGGAACAGGATATATTAAACGGAGTTTTATTACCTGGAACAAAACTTCCTCCACAGAGAGAACTGGCTGATTATTTGGATTTAAATTTAAGTACCATTTCAAAAGCTTTTAAAGTTTGTGAGTTAAAGGGCTTGCTAAGTGCAGCTGTCGGAAGTGGCACATTTGTATCGTATGATGCGTTATCGAATGCATATTTACTTGAAGATTCAAAGCCGAAGCATTTAATTGAAATGGGAGCAACACTACCAGATAATGCTTCGTACGAGCCACTGCTACTCCAACTAAAAAGTATGCTGCAAGAGATAGATTATGAAAAATGGTTTGGTTATGGCCGGACAGGCGAAAGCCTTTGGCAAAAGGATGCAGCTATAAAGCTAATCCGAAGAGGTGGGTTTGAAACAACCGTTGATCACATTTTATTTGCAAATGGGGGGCAAAATGCGATTGCTGCTACATTGGCAAGTCTTTGTAAGCCTGGAGATCGCATTGGTGTTGATGATCATACATATCCTGGATTAAAGACTGTTGCAGCAATGCTTAGTGTGCAAATAGTACCGATAAAATCAGAGAACTATGAAATGAGTCCAACGTCTTTTGAATATGCGTGTAAAAATGAAAATATTAAAGGCATTTACTTGATTCCAGATTATCATAATCCGACAGCTTCCTTTATGTCGGTCGAGAGTCGAAAAAGGATTGCAGCAATTGCCAAAAAGTATAATCAGTTCATTATTGAAGATGGCTCGTACCATCTTCTCAACCAAAAACCACTTCCAGCAGTCGCATCATTTGCCCAAGAACAGGTCATCTATATTGCAAGTTTATCTAAATCATTAGCACCGGGGTTACGACTAGCCTATGTAGCAGTGCCAAGTCAATTTAAGGAGCCGATTTCAAAGGCACTTTATAATTTAAATATAACTGTTTCCCCGTTATTAGCAGAACTTACAGCACGTACGATTGTATCGAATCAATTTGAAGTCTTAATTGAAGGTCATCGGGAACAAACCATTCGCAGAAACCAAATCGTAAATCGATATTTTGCAGACTATACGTGTTTAGGTGTTGAAACAGGCATCTTTCGTTGGTTATTATTACCAGGAGAGATTACAGGTGCTGAGTTTGAAACGTTAGCTGCCCAACAGGGAGTACAAGTGTATGCGGCTGAACGTTTTGTAGTTGGAAATAGTTGTCCAGAAAGGGCTGTAAGGGTTTCTGTCTGTGCACCCAAAACACTCGAAGATCTTGAGCAAGGATTGATTATCCTTAGACGTTTGCTAAATGATCTTATCTAATATTGTTTGCCATACAATTATAATATTGTGTGGCTTTTTTTGTGCGTGTTATGATGATTCAAATCTAGTTGGAGGTTTATAGAAAGGGAGGTTAGATTATGTTGCACAAAGATAGTGTAAAAGCGTTAGACGTCCAAACAGCTTCGTTACAAAGCTACATTGGTTCTTCAGAAAAACAAAAAGCGTTATACAAGCGTACGCTATTCGTTGTAAGTATTTCACAAATTTTTGGTGGTGCAGGGTTAGCAGCAGGAGTTACTGTGGGGGCACTTCTTGCACAGCAAATGCTCGGTACAGATGCGTTTGCTGGACTTCCTTCAGCTTTACTTACTTTAGGGTCAGCAGGAACAGCCTTATTTGTTGGGAGACTTTCTCAACGTTATGGACGTCGTACAGGTCTTACAGCGGGTTTTATGATTGGGGGACTTGGAGCAATAGGAGTCATAATTGCAGCAATAATAAATAGTGTTTTCTTGTTATTCACTTCCCTACTTGTTTATGGTGCAGGGACAGCAACAAATTTACAAGCTCGTTATGCAGGTACGGACTTAGCGAATAGTAAACAGCGAGCGACTGCCATTAGTATTACTATGGTTTTTACAACATTTGGCGCAGTTGCAGGGCCAAATTTAGTGAATGTGATGGGGAATTTCGCTCTTTCTATTGGTGTTCCATCACTTGCTGGTCCTTTCATTTTAGCGGCAGCGGCATATATCCTAGCGGGTGTTGTGCTTTTCATAATGCTTCGTCCAGATCCATTAGTTATAGCAAGAACGATAGAAGCGACCAACCAAGAGCCTAGTAATAAAGGACATTTGACAACAACTGAACATGTAGAAAACAAAAGAGGCATAATCGTTGGGGCGACCATTATGGTTCTTACTCAAATTGTAATGGTAGCTATTATGACAATGACACCAGTTCATATGAGACATCATGGACATAGCTTGGGTGCAGTAGGTCTTGTTATTGGTTTTCATATAGGTGCCATGTATCTCCCTTCACTAGTTACAGGTGTCCTTGTTGATAAGTTGGGGCGTACTGCGATGGCTATTGCTTCTGGAACTACGTTGCTTCTGGCAGGTTTAATAGCAGCATTTGCACCCGGAGATTCTATGCTTCTTCTAGTAATTGCTCTTTCTTTACTTGGATTAGGATGGAATTTTGGTTTGATAAGTGGGACTGCACTTATTGTTGATTCAACTGAAACTTCCACACGGGCTAAAACTCAAGGTACAGTGGATGTTTGGATTGCATTGTCAGGAGCTGCTGGCGGAGCATTGTCTGGAATGATTGTGGCGAGTTCAAGTTATCTAACATTATCATTTGTCGGAGGGATTTTGTCTTTATTACTAATTCCAGTAGTGATATGGTCTCGCGGAAGTAAAAAATAAGCTAGATTGTTTTACGAAAACAGTATTTTTCGGGGGAATATTCTTGGAACTAAATGGATGAAGTTGTTCAATATGAGCAGTCGCTTTTTACTAACTGGGCAGCATTCCTGTAATAAACAACTGTGAAAAAAAGACAAGTTTGTGAAGAAAAGTACTTAAACAAACGGGTGCGATTGTTCAATAAGAACAGTCGCTTCTTGCATTAACGTCACAGGATAGTGTGAAAAGAAGCGAAGAAATCTAATTATGATAAAATTGAGTAAAAAGGCTTTAAGATGGTGCTTTATATGGGATTTGATGTGGTCCTATATAGTCATGAAGGTCGTAAACTTGGATTAATCGCATTAACGTATAAAAGCCTAAGAAAAATGAAATTTAATCATCAATCAGATTAGAATAATTAAAGGAGGGAAAGAAATTGCGTAACCAACAGTGGAGTAAAGTAAAGAAAAAGTTAGAGAGTTTTATCTGCGACACTCTAAAAAATAGAGTTCAGTTTACTGTCACGAATTATCGAAAGGCTCATGACCAATTAGGAAGAGCTTTTATTACTGTTGATAAAAAGGAAATCCTAAATATGTGTACGATAATATCTGATAGAGAAATGTACCGAAAAGAAAATGAAATAAGAAATGCTCAAAGTATTGAATACGATGTCTATAATGGAAATCAAAACTATCAGATAGGGATACAAGCACATGAAATGACTAAAGCTGAAGGTATTTTTGCACAGTATGACTTTTTCAATGCAGTTGAAGAATACTTTAATTTACCAATAGAAAAGGCATTGAAATCAGATGATATGGTTATTAAGATTCTTTCTTTGATAGATAGAAGAGTGGGAAAGAGAACTTTACAAGGAATGAAAGAATCAATACAAAACGAAAAGGAAATTATCCAGTATTTTTATTACTTGCGATGTGAAGCAGACGGAATTATGAAACTCTATAAAGAGCTATAATGGATTGTTTAATAAACGAGTATGTTAGTCCAATTAGTAAAAAGCAGACACTTATATTAAAATGTCTGCTTTTATTTTCTAAAATTAACAGTATTATTTAACATAGCCTTTGTATTCAAGTCTATAAAGGTACTCCATTTTAGACGGTATAGTCTTCCTCTTAAATAGTGTCTATTTAAGAGCGAGTAAACCTTTATAAACGTCATTAAGTCAATTGAACGTTTAGGGCTTAATAAGTTGCAGATTAAAGAGTACTTAGAATATTTGAGGCAAATGGTATTCGAGTAAAGGTGATTGATATGCCGACTATCATGCAAGATGTAGCGGAAGGACAAGAGTTGGTTGTAGACATGGTGAATACAAACCTGATTTGAATCCTATACAACCTTAGCTCAACAAGAAAGGTAAAGATAAACAGTTTGGATAAACAAGTATTAGAGCCTGAAAGAATTATTAAAAGTAGGGAAAAGAAATTAAAGAATCCGAAGAGAAATGAGAAAATATTAATGTATAAACACGATAGATGAAGCAGTGAGAGAGCGATTTAATAGTATTCAAAATTACTACCCCCATAACCATTTTGGTTCGTTCGTATTCTTTTAATATAATCATAGAAAAAACACGAGGGGAATAAAGATGAATAAACTAACCAAGGGAGCCCTTGCCATGGTTTTAGCGGGATCGGTCACGTTTTCTATTGCTAATGTCTTGTTAGTCGATCAATCTTCTAAACGATTAATAAAAGAAAATGATTTAACCATATCCGAAGTCCCAAAGAAATCGGATGTAATTAACCAAGGGGAAAAAACGACGAAAGATCAAACGTCAGCAACGAATGTGAAAGACGTGCAAACCAAGCCTTCTCAGAATACTGCGGCTTTCCAAGCGGCTATAAAAAATAAAAACGAGAGTGATACGACCGTAGTGGCTAGTCACCAAAATACGGAAAAATCCACCGAGAAGACGATAACAAATTCTGCTAATATGAATACGACAATAACTAGAACGTCTGCTGCAACTAGAGGAAAAGAATCAACGACAACGACTACATCTACGACGGCGGCAACTAATGCAACAAGAGCAAAAGAATCAACGACAACAACTACATCCACGAAAACGGGAACGAATACAACCGGAG
>NZ_JBALMU010000004.1:0-15728 GCF_036962285.1 Bacillus sp. JJ634 | reverse complement strand
AAAAGAATCAACGACAACAACTGCACCAACGAAAACGGGAACGAATACAACCGGAGCAAAAGCACCAACGACAACAACTGCACCAACGAAAACGGAAACGAATACAACCGGAGCAAAAGAATCACCAACGAAGACGGCAACTAATACAACAAGTGCAACCAAAAAGACAACCAACCATGGACAACAAGTTTCTCAAGACGCAAAAGCAAAGGCTGCAAGCTCTCAGAATAAAAAAGAAGAGGCTATGAGCCCTCAAGATAAAAAAGAGAACAACGGAAAGAAAATGTAATTCTTTCAAAAAGGATCACCAAAAAATGGTGGTCCTTTTTCTCTAATAAATCAATATAAAAAAGACCTTCCCAAATGGAAAGGTCTGTGCAGATATTCTATTATATTTTTTCCTTAACCTCCGCAATGTAGGTCTCTTGAGTAACATTTCCTTTTCTTTTTAGTTTATTCCAACCAACGGTTACTCCCTTTATTGCCGAGAAGATGGATTTTATTACGACATAAGTCATAAGCTGCTTGTATAAAATTCGTTGTAGAAACAAGGAAGCTAGTGGTTTAGGACTTTCTTTCTCCAATCGAAACGCATATAGAGAAGTAAAGAAATCCAGCAAGTAAAACAGTATAAATCCAATGGTTGCTTTACCAGGGTGCTTGCCAAAAAGGGCCATAATGAACAATATATCCGCAATAGGTGATATCGTTTGATAAATATATTGGAAAATCCACATGTTTGGAAGACCGATATACCCTAATGAGTTATGTTTTTTATTAAATAATGCCCCGCGATGTTTCCATAAGCATTGTAATGTACCATAAACCCAGCGGTAACGCTGTTTTTCAAGGCTTTTAATATCCTCTGGTACTTCTGTAAAGGCATAAGCCTTTTCTTCAAACTCAATCTTTTTCCCAAGACGTAAAAGAGTAAGAGTGATATCGGTATCCTCTGCCAGTGTATCTTCTTTATAGTACCCAGCTTCTTCTACCGCTGTCTTTCTCCATGCACCGATTGCTCCTGGAACAACCGTAATGCAATTGAGAGCGGCAAAGGCCCTTCTCTCTAGGTTAAAGCCTGTCACATATTCGATATGCTGCCAGTTTGTAAGGAGATTCCCCTTATTGCCTACTTTTACATTACCTGAAACAGCAGCCACATTTTCATTTTTAAAATGGTTTACAAGCAGTGAGATGGCATTTTCAGCAATGAGTGTGTCAGCATCCAGAGCAACTACGATTTCCCCTTTTGCTTCTTTAAAACCAAGGTTAACAGCAGAAGATTTTCCCCCATTGTTTTTTTTAATTAATCTCACGAGAGGATGACTTGCATACGTTTTTTGAACAACAGCAGCAGTAGCATCCTTTGATCCATCGTCGATAATCAGTACCTCAAAGTTCGAGTAATCGCTGGATAAAATTGAATCAACTGTTTTGCAAATGACTTTCTCCTCGTTATAGGCGGCAATAACGACACTTACAAAAGGTGTAAAGCTAGGATCGATTTCGGTCTCTTTGTACTCTTTTACCTGCTTTCTAGATAGAAAAACGAAGATAGCCAGACGCAAGATTCCTAAAAGGATAGCTGAGTAGAACAAGAAGCTTAAGCCTGAACTCCAACCTTGCATGATCTTAAATACAGCCTTGTCATAGATCAGATAAGAGCTGTCCTGCTTCGTAACGGAAGGCATAATTTGACTATCACTTTTTCCAATTAGATCACCAATAGTAGTAAATGTGTAACCGCGCTTTTCAAGTTCTTTAATAATAATGGGTAAGGCCTTTACCGTGTTGGAGCGGTCGCCGCCGGCATCGTGCAGTAAAATCACATTTCCTTCTGGCAGCTGATCCAATACCCGCTTTACAATTTCATCACTAGAAATTTTTTTCCAATCGTTAGAGTCAATAGATTCTCCAACCATGGTATAACCCATGTCCTGTGCCCGTAATATAGGCAACAGTTGACTCTTGGTGCTCGGTTCTGCATTGGCCTCAAATGGTGGGCGGAAAAGGTTCATTGAATGACCTGTAATTGCTTGAAATAAACGTTGATTTGCATTAATCTCCATTTTTGTTTGAAACGGTGTGATGGATGCAACATTAGGATGGGAAAAGGTATGATTGCCAATTTCATGCCCTTCCTTATACATCCTTTTAACTAGGTCAGGATGCATCATAGCATTCTCTCCAACTATAAAGAAGGTCCCTTTTATATGATTCTTGTCCAAAATGTCCAATATTTGTGTTGTATAGGTTGGATCAGGACCGTCATCAAAGGTAAGGACGACTTCTTTCGTTTTCGATTTGCCATACTTAGCCACCTGAAAAGGCTTTGGTAATTTCACATAGGTTTCGGCTTCAATCAATCCATGTGAATCCAATCGAATGGTTCTTTTCCCTTTTTCTGATTGAGAAACAATTTTTAAAATTTCTCCAGCCCCTGTATAGTGAACAGGCTCAGAACTGACCAAGGTTTTAAGGGCATTGGATGGGTTGTCCATTTCCTTTGGTTTATTAATGTAATTCCAAATAGAAGGATCTTCAGAACCAAGACGCCAAACCGCTATTCCTTTTGAACCGCTGTCTATCGATAACTTCATTTGATTATAAAACGTAGCAGCATCTAAAAACCAAACAATATGGTTTTTTCCGTTCTTTTTATAGCGTAAATAAGGGTTGCCTGTTTCTTTATTCCAATAGATTTTGGAGTTTGTTTCAATTCCCAGATTCGTGATATCCCCGAACGTCATCGTATCTGCAGGCTGCTTGGAGTTTTCCTCCCAGTCGTATCCATAATTTCCTAAACTCACAATCAATTTTTCGGAAGGAATATTGAGCTGGTGTAAGTTCTCTTTTATCCAATTAGATGAAGCTATAGGTCCAGGTTTATTCATGGCGTGGTGCTGGTCATATAGCATAACGAACATCCGATCAACGCTAGTTGCTAAAGAAGCATAGTCAAAACTATTGTTATTCGGCGGGACATCCACTGTGACCATGAGATCATGTTGATGAAATGCTTTAGAAACTTTATTCATAAAACGAGTGAAATGAGCTTTGTCCTTTTGATCAATTTCTTCAAAGTCTATATTAATACCGTCAAAGCCATTTGTTCTCACATAAGCTAACAAGTTTTTAATAAAACGATCTTCAGCACCGGGAGTAGTAAATAATCGGTGCAGTATATCGCCGTCCCATTTATTGTCAATAAAATTGTTAACTAATGGAAGGATTTTTACATCATGTTCTTTTGCCTCTGCAACAATAGAGTTGTCAGTACTGGTCTTAAGGGTAAGGCTAGAAGTAAGTTGCAGCCATTCCGGCACTAACGTTGTAATAGAATGAACATTATTTTTAAAGGAAGTTTTGCTTTTCTCGTCCCAATTGACATAAAAACCATAAACCTCTTGTTTGGTAGCTATTTGTTTTTTGTTCAACAGACCCACATTTTCTTGAATAATAGGGGAAGGCTTCGTTTTTTGAATCTGTGAAGCAAGCTCTTCTTCACTTAAACTTCTATTAATCGGCTCAATCCCACTTTTTGCTGTGCTAGTATCCAATTGAAGTTCAGGAAATGCTGGATTAGTATTAAGGCTTTCAATAAAAAAAATCGATACTAAAACAATTAAAGCAGTAAAGCCTGCACTTATTCGTTTAATAATGGACCAGCGTCTTTTAGCAGGATCAAGAAAAACATGTTCTTGATTTCTCTCCTTTTTTTTCAGCCCTAAATTGTAAAACCAGTGGAAGAAAAAATAGCAAACAAGACCGATTCCCCCCCCTAGGACACCTGCTTCAATCGCTTGCGAAAGTTGTATTTTAGCTTCTAGGAAAGAAAATAACCAGTAATCTTCCAATGCTTGTAAATCTAGAAAGGGTAAATCACTAATGTTAGGAATGAAAATGGTAATCAACGTTCCAAGGAATAAGGCGATAATGTTAAGACGCAACAAAAGTGAAAAAGCAAGCAATAATGGAATTCTTAAACTATCTAAAGGCAAAAAGGCCAGAAAAAAACCAAGTGTACTCGCAACTGCTCCTGCATTTCCCGTGACAGGTGCAAACAATGACCTGATAACCCACATAAAAACTCGATTCAATTAGATTCCTCCTCATAGGTGTAGTGTCGAAAAATTTACAATTATATTTAATAGATTGATTTTATACAATGAATCTCGCTAAAAAATTTATCCCACTCTTAACGGGCAGTAAGGCCTCCACCTCAAAATTCAGAGTGAACAAGGAAGAGAGGTGGGGGACAACTGCCCGTTAAGGTCCGATTGGTTCAACTAACCATCAGTGGGGGATGAAGTAAAACCCCCCACTGATGGAAGTTTCACTTTATTGGAACATTAACCGAAAGTGATTCTAAATGTTGCTCATCCATCAGATAAACTTTTTCGACAAAAAATGACCATCAATAAAAGTTTAGGTATTCGTTTTAAAATTTTGGGGGTGGGACAAAAATTCTTTTAATTTTCAATTGGTTATTAAGGGTATTTTTGGGTTTTGGTTGAATTACTTTCGATGGAGCAGTAAAGAGAAAGGTGTTATACGGACCATGAAAATAGTAGGAGGAATCTCTTATTAAAATATGAATCTAGTATAAAATCTTTGTTGAGAAATGAATGGAAGGAAAGTATATCTGGATAGCTGTTGGATGGAGCTCATCACTTCATTCATTAGCGGACCACAGGCCCTTATATCGTGGGTGAGAGGTTTTAGGTGCAGTTAGAAATCGCTTTCAATTATTTTTTGTAGATAAAAGTGAACTAGATTAATTTAATTATTCAAATGAATATATTGGGTATTTTATCCTGTTTTTGAAGTGTTAAACTAAATAATAGATTTATTATGATAATATTAGTTAATTTGGATATATATTGAAAATTCCTATGTTATCAAAAGAAGATAGAAGTGAGGGAATTTTGATGAAACAGAGAAGAAAGAAATTAAAAAAGGTATAATCATGTCAACAATTGTAGCATGTAGCCTTTTATTTAGCTCAATAGGAGTCGGAGCAGAAACTAAAGCTACACAGCAAACATCCACATCTGTTAGTGTGACAAAAGCATCTGCTACTGTTTCGAAAAAAGGGGTACTAACTTTCCCTAAGAAATTTAGCATGAAAAAAGTGACAAGTGAATTAAAGCCGGAAGCTGTTAAACTTATAAAAATTTATGGTGATTCTCTTAATACAGGAAAAACTAAATCTTTCAATTCATATGTTAATAAACATGTAGCTGAGAAAGCAGATAGTAACTATTTACTTGGCCGCAAATATGTACGTGATAATTACAGCCAAAAAGTAAAGGAAATGAGAAAAGTCAATTCGAAAAAAACTCTTTCCACTTATTCGAAGGCCGTTAAAGAAGTCAAAACTTCCAAGTTGAAGGTTGACAATACGTATAAAGGGACGGGATTTGCTACATTTGCCCAATTAAAGAATGGCAAATATGTGTTAGAGAATGTTTATTTTATTTATTAAGAAACTGGAATGATTGTAGGCTGTCCCAAAAGTCATGAAAATGGCTTTCGAGGCAGCCTTTCCGTTTAGTTGAACAATCATTCTCCTCAGATCATTACCTTTTTACCGTCCTCAAAAAGTATGTTTAAGTAAGTACACTTATATCATCTTCTGCCAATTATAAGCTTGTCTATGATAAAATAAAAAACTAAGCAAGTCTGCTTCGGAAATTTTAGATGTAAGGTGATTAATTGAATGAAGTTAATTATTGCAGAGAAGCCATCTGTATCGAAGAATATTGCAGATGCACTGAAAATAAAAAATCGACAAGACGGTTATTTTGAAGGAAATGGCTATGTTGTAACATGGGCGTTCGGCCATTTACTTCAACTATATGATGCAAAAGATTATGATGAGAAAATGTCTACATGGAAAATGGAGAACTTCCCGTTTGTTCCGCCAACTTTTAAATATAAAGTGAAAAGTGATCCGAGGAATAGAGAAAAGCCAGATATGGGCGCCAAAAAGCAACTAAAGATTATTCAGAGTTTAATGAAAAGACGAGATGTAGAGGCTATTATTTCAGCTTGTGACTATGACCGTGAAGGACAAGTCATCGGAGATAGTATCATTTATAACTTGGGGACAGATAAAGCGGTATATCGATTATTATTAAACGAATGGACTCCAGCTGAAGTGATGAGAGGGTTAGAAAATATTAAGCTCAATTCAGAGCTGAAGCCCTTGCAAGATGCTGGTGTTAGCCGCCAATGGGCAGACTGGGTAATAGGAATAAACTTAACATCCGTAGCCACTCTGAAATATCAAAAGGGGAAGGGCAAGGCGTTAAATATTGGGCGCGTACTGTTGCCGACGTTAAAAATTATTTATGATCGCGATAAAGAAATTGAAAACTTTGTTCCAGAAAACTATTTTAAGCTGCAAGCTACTTTTCAAACAAAGAAGAATGAAGAATATGAAGGAACATATATAGAAGGAAAAGAAGAGAAGTTTAAAAGTAAAGAAACCCTGGAAGAGATTCAACAGATGTTAGCTGACAAATCCGCAATCATACACGATAAGCAAGTACAGAAGAAAAAGGAATATCCACCGTTTTTATTTAATTTATCGAATTTGCAAGGACATATTACGAGTAAATATAAAGGATGGACATCAGATAAAGTATTAAAAGTCGCTCAATCGTTGTATGAGAAAAAGTTCATTACCTATCCACGAACATCGAGTATCGCTTTAGAAGAAAGTCTTGTCGGTAAAACAGCAAAAGTGCTAGAAACGTTATCAGAAGATTTACCATATCGAGATGAAATTAAGTTTGTGAAGTCAAAAAGGGTCTTTGATAATGCAAAAGTAGAAAGCCATAGTGCGATTGTGCCTACTTATTTGAAGCCGAAAAATCTCACTCAGGATGAAGCACAAGTATATCAGGCGATTAAAAACCGATTTATTATGCAGTTTATGCCGGTTGCTGAATATGAGGAAACGAGAATTGAAACAAAAATTGTGAATGTAGATTTAAAAGGCATCTTTCTCTCAAAAGGAAAAGTACAGCTTGTTGAAGGATGGAAAAAGGTTGAGAACGTTCAATCGAAAGATACGATTTTGCCACTCGTACAAGTGAACGATCCTATAGAGATCATCAAGCATGAAATTACTTCTCATGTTACAAAGCCGCCTAAGCAGCATACTGAAAAAACATTGCTTCGCGTGATGGAGACATGTGGAAAGAACTATGACAGTGACGGTGAAAGTGAAGAAAATGTGCATGCTATTTTAAGCGGATTTAGTATAGGTACTCCCGCTACACGTGCCGAAACAATTAAGAAGCTAAAAGATGTCGGCTATATTTCGATGGAAAATAAAAATTTAGTCTGTACAGAGCTAGGCAGAAAGCTTGTTGAAACGTTCCCAATTAAAGATTTGTTTAATTTGGAATTTACTGGACGCCTTGAAAAATCTTTATTTGATATTGAAAAAAGAAACTTCAGTAAAAATGATTTTTTAGAGCTTATTTTTAATTTCACGACAAAAGCCGTTGAAACAATCAAAAGTGAAAAAGAAATCACGATTCATGAAGTAACGACAGAACGCAAACCGAATGAAGTATTGGGGAAATGCCCCCTTTGTGGCCATGCCGTTATTGAAGGACAAAAAGGCTTTGGCTGCAGCAATTGGAAAAATGGCTGTAAATTCGTCATTTGGAAAAATGATAAATTTTTAGCAACGATGAAGAAGAAGCCCACAAAGACGATGGTGAAGGCACTATTGAAAAATGGCATAGCACCGGTTAAAGGATTAACAAGTAAAAAAGGCAATAAATTCGATGCGAAGTTACGCTATGAGAAAAATCCCGATAATGAGTATTTTAGCTGGAAGATGGAATTTGACCAGTAATTTAATGGGGAGCAGTCCAAGTTGATTGGGCTGCATTTTTTATTTTTCTAAAGCTTAAAAAGCTAAGAAAAGAATAATCTGTCTGCGCGCTGAAGAGGCTCATATTTTTTGGTTATGAATTTTGTAATTGGTTATAAATAAAGTAAATTCTTTTAAATAGAAAGAGGAAAATTTCAACGAATTCCCAAAAATCATCAACCATTATATAACTTCAGGAGTGAGAAGGAATTGAAATTAAACATCCTATTAGAGTGTGTTGAAAAGCTTGCAGATGAATCTATACCTAATATGAATATTGAGGGGATAAGTACTAACTCATCTGCTGTAAGACCAAATGAGGTATTTGTTGCAATCCCAGGTTACAGGGTGGACGGTCATGATTTCATTGAATCGGCTATAAAAGCTGGAGCTAGTGTAATCGTGGGAGAAAAAAACTTGAAGGATTTACCTGTTCCTTATATTAAAGTATCTAACAGCCGTTTAGCTTTAGCTAAACTAGCTTGTCAATTTTATGAACATCCTTCAAGAAAGAAGATTTTAATTGGGATAACAGGTACAAATGGTAAAACGACTACCGCTTTTATGCTCAAATATATTTTGGAGGCATTAGGCCGAACGTGTTCCGTATTTGGTACGGTGCACAATGTGATAAATGGTCAAGTTTCTCCTTCTCAAAACACTACTCCTGATGCTCTTGAATTGCAGAGACTGCTTGCGTTAAGTGAAGATGAATTTGTTATTATGGAAGTTTCATCCCATGGCCTAGCACAATACCGAGTAGAAGGCGTGGAGTTTGACTATTGTTTATTTACCAATTTGGATCATGATCACCTCGATTACCATCGTGATATGGATGAATATTTTTTAGTGAAAGCCAAATTGTTCAATCAATTAAAACCTCATGGGAAAGCGATTGTTAATCACTATAACAGTTGGGGAGAAAAGTTGGTGAATCTTCTAAACCTAAAGGATGAAGATATATGTATTATAGGGGATGAAAGATACCATCATTTAAAAATTCACAAGATAAAATCTGATGTTTTTACATTGATTTTTGAAAGGAACCAAAGTTTTAACCTAAATCTTAAGATGTTAGGTTATCATAATATTTTGAATGCCTCCATGGCTTTTTTAACGGCTCAAAAAATGGGTCTTCCTAGCAGCCAAATTATTCAGGCATTGGAAATGTTCCCTGGTGTTCCCGGCAGGTTTGAAATGATGCAGCATCCTAATAATGGAGCGACTATTGTGATTGATTATGCTCATACTGCAGATGCTTTCTATCACTGCCTGCAAACGGCCAGAGACGAGGGGGCTAAACGAGTGTTTCATATCTATGGCTTTAGAGGAAATAGGGATACCGATAAACGTAGAGAAATGGTGAACCTTTCTCAAACATTCAGTGATCGTAGTGTTCTTACTTTAGATGATTTAAATGGTGTTTCTTATGATGATATGGAGCAAGATCTTTATAAGTTAAGTCAAAGCGGACCTGTCATACCTGACCGTACTTTAGCAATAAAAAACGTTTTGGACCAAGTGGATGAAGGGGATTGGGTTTTTATTACAGGTAAAGGTGCCGAAACGTATCAACAACAATTCGAATTACCAACAGCTTCAGATATAGAAACTGTTCAATATATTTTCCAACAATTAGATGAGGGAGAAATGTTCTTATAATAGGTGATGCTGAGACCGATAAATCTTGTATCCTTGGAGAAAACTTAAATCTTTATTAATAGATGGGGGAATCCAACTGTAAAAATTCCAGTTACCAATAGATTCAGATAGAAAAACTGTTCAATATGTTTTTTAACAATGAGTACGATGAGCCTGTGAAAAAGAGAAGTGGGATACATAAGTGGTTATGTTTTTCTTGTCTTAGGACATAGTAATGGAAAAAGAGTATAGGTGATCGCATGCATACAGTTTGGAAAGGCAATCTATCGTTTGGGTTGGTCAATATAGGGATTAAACTTCACAGTGCTATTGAAGACAAAGACGTTAAGCTTATTGGGATCCATAAAGATTGTCTTGTGCCCATTCAATATGAAAAGGTGGCTCCGGGGTGTGAAGAAGGACCGGTTGAGCCTGAGGATATTGTCAAGGCCTATCAATATGGTGCTAACAAATACGTTATTGTCAGTGAAGAAGAGTTACGTAATTTAAAGCGAGAATACGAAGTGGAGTCAGTTGACCTAATTTCTTTTGTACAATTAGAGGAAATTGATCCGATTTATTTTGAACGTTCGTACTTTATTAATCCAATGGAGGGCTCTGAAAGAACCTATGTCCTTCTTCGACAAGCGTTAGAGAGAACTGGAAAAATCGGTATCGTAAAAATTTCACTGCGCAGCCGACAGCATTTAGCTATCATTCGTGTATATAAACATGGACTTATCCTTGAAACCATTCATTATCCAGACGAGGTACGTTCGATTCAACAGGTGTCTAACCTGCCTTCTGAAGAACAAGTAACGATTCAAATGAAGGAACTTATTGCAGCAACTACTCTTATTAACCAGTTGACGGTACCGTTCGTGCCCGAGGATTATAAAGATGAATATCGAACAGCTTTACTTGATTTGATTGAGACAAAAATTGAGAAAGAAGATGTCCGAGTAAAATCTGTTATAAATCCGAACAAGGAAAATATTATAAGTATTATGGAAGCTTTAAATAAGAGCATTGAACAAACTAAACCGGAGAAATCGCCAAAAGCGAAATCGACTTCTAAAACGAAAAAGGCAACGAGCTAAAAAAGGTTACCTTCTGAATGAAAGGAAGGTAGCCTTTTGTTTGTAAAATTTAAACTAAATTCAAGAGATGCATCAGCACATATCCTAAAATTGATAGCAAAATAGAGCCGATTAATCCTGCACTAAAAGGTTTAAATCCTAATTTTCTAAAAATAACGATATCAACATTTACACCTAAGCCAGCCATAGCCATTGCGATGAATGTATAAGCAAGAAGAACAATGTAATGGACTAAATAAGCTGGAATAATGCCTAAGGAATTAATTACGCTCATGGCTAAAAATCCAAAAATGAACCATGGAATGGGAATCGGTGTCCATGAAGTTGTATCTCGTTTATTATTTTTTGAACGATTCATCCATATTCCAATGACAATAGCTACTGGAACAAGCAATGCGACTCTTGTTAATTTTACAATAATGGCTGTATCGATAGCGTCCTTTCCCGCAGGTTCAGCTGCAGCAATGACATGTGCAATTTCATGTAAAGTAGCACCGGAAAAAACACCATAACCGTGTGAGCTCAAATGCATAATAGGATAGAGTACTGTGTAACTCATTGTGAAAATGGTTCCTAAAATTGCTACTGTCGCAGCGGCAATGGCTATTTCATTATCTTTCGCTTTTAGTTGTGGAGCAATGGCTACAACAGCGGCAGCTCCACAGATGGCCGTTCCGCAGGCTGTTAAGATTCCTAAATTTTCATCTACTTTAAAAAGTCGAGCTAATCCATAAACGATAATCAAAGTAAGGATAATATTAATAACAGCAAGAACAAAAACGTTAGGGCCCGCATCTATCATATCAACGAAATTAAGTCGCATTCCTAATAAAATAATGCCAAAACGAAGTAGTTTTTTACTCGAAAAATTCGCACCAGCTAATAAAACATCTGGTACTTTGAACACAGCCCGCCACGTCATTCCAATTAAAATCGCTATCACGAGTTGCCCCATCATATTGAAAAAAGGGAGCCATGCTAAACATTTAGCCAATAGAGCAATAACAAATGTTAATCCAATCCCTTTAAAAAAGAATATTTTTTTCTGCTGTTCTTTGGTGTACGGTTGCTGCATTTTAATCACTCCAACATAACGGTTTGCACTTTCTTATCTAAACTATAAAGTGCTTTCTTTCATTAGTTAAATATATATATAATATAGTAAGTATTAAAAAAACTAATGATTGAAGTGATTGGATAGGAGTTTATATATGATTGTAGATGTAATGAAGGTGTTTGTAACAGTTATTGAACAAAAGAACTTTACTCGTGCAGCAGAGTTATTGCATATTTCGCAGCCTAATGTTAGTTTGCATATTAAAAATTTAGAAAATGAATTAGGGGCTAAGTTGATTCATCGTTCACCTAAGCAAGTAAGCCTTACAGAAGCGGGAGTCATTTTATATAAACATGCTAAGCAGATTTTAGTACATTATGAAGAAGCAAAGCATGAAATTCATGATTTACAGCATATTGTAACGGGGAAATTACGAGTAGGGGCTAGTTTCACAATCGGAGAGTATATTCTCCCGAAGGTATTAGCGAAGTACGCGGCTCAATATCCTCTTGTCAATATCGAAACGATTATTTCTAACACGGATGAAGTGACTCATGGAGTGCAAATGAACGAATTAGATATAGGTTTAATTGAAGGAGAAGCGCAGTTTGATGATTTAATAATTGAACCTTTTATGGAAGATGAGATGATTGTTGTTGCACCAAACCCAAACCCTTTCTCTCAAAAAAGTTTAATCGAAAAGGATTTGCTCCAAGATCAAGTGTGGATTTTAAGAGAACAAGGTTCAGGAACGCGAACATATATGGATAAATTGATTGATGATTTGAATTTAACCATTAAACGTTCTTTTATTTTTAGCAGTAATCAAGGAGTAAAAGAAGCGGTCAAAGCGGGACTCGGGATTGCTTTATTATCTCGATGGGCAGTGAATAGTGAGTTAGAAACAAATTTATTACATGCGCTTTATATTAAAAATCACAAAATAAAAAGACCTTTTTCCATTGTGAAAAATAAGAATGCTGAAACATCTAAAGCTCTTCACATTTTCCAAAGTACAATTGAAGAATTTGTTCTTTGAATTAGATTCTGTTAAAAGACGTCTGAAACGGTAATCAGGTTTATGGGGCAACTTTAATTAGATATATAGTGAATAGTGAAGTTAACATAGCCAATGATTAAAAGCACTTAGTTTAGTTGTTTATATAGCATTTTATTTTTGGGGTGTTCAGTATATAATGAGAATGATTATCGTTATATATAAGAGGTGAATGACCGTGTACAAAAATAAAAATCTGAATGAAAAATTGGCTTCTTGCTTATATAAAATAGAAGATATTAAACATGTTCGTTCAGTTTCAACGTTTTTTTCTAGAGAGACATCCCTGTTTACTCTTTTGTTATTTAAAGAAGCTAGCGGGGAAATTATTATGAATGGAAGAAGCTACCCATTACATAGACAACAAGTTTTTCTTATTTCTCCGAACGTGTCTGTAGAACTTCTTTTTCATGAAGACGATTCAATAGATTACTATCATCTTCAGTTTTTTGTACTTCAAACGACAAAGGATCAAGGTCATTATGTGATAACAGATTTGAAGTATGCAGACGAGATTTTGACAAGTTATTTTGATTATTTGCTTGGCCGAGTGAAAAAGGTACAAGAGAAGCAACAAAGTCAGAATCCATGGGATTGGATGAGTGGAAATATTATCTTTCAAGAAATGCTTGTCGCTTTATTTAAAGCAAATGTTCAAGAGCAAAAGCAAGATGTAAATCAGGCTATTAAAATCACGCAAGATTACATAGAACAACATTTTTCCTTAAATATTACACGCGAGTATTTGGCTTCTCTTTCTGGCATGAGTCCAGATTATTATTCACGAGTATTTAAATGTAAAATTGGAAAGAGTCCAACGGAATATTTGACGGAAGTTCGCATTAATCGAGCTAAACAGCTTCTTATTTTATCAAAAGATCCTTTGCGTTCAATCGCAAGCAGTGTAGGATTTAATGATGAATTTTATTTTAGTCGTAAGTTTAAGGCAGTGACTGGATTTTCACCAACGGCTTACGTGGAGAGAATTAAAAATTCAAGTAAGATTGCTTCCTTAAAGCATTTACTAACAGGTCATTTAGTTGCTCTTGGTATTGAACCTTATGCAGCTGTTAAGAATCATGCGTATCCGATTTTCAATCAGTTGCGTCACACAATATCAATTGGGGACTATCAGCCTAATTTGGAAAAACTAATATCGGTAAACCCTGATTTAATTTTGACGTGTGAGTTTCGTGACTTTGAGAAATCTCAAAAAGAGAAGCTATATGATCAAATTGCTTCGACGATTACACTTCCTTTCTTTCAAGATTGGCGTATTCATTTTCAGACAATTGCAAAAGTCGTCGGCAAGGAAGCGGAAGCTGTAACTTGGTTGGAGAATTATGAGCGCAAGGTGGAAAAGGTACGAAATCAAGTAAAGGGAAAGGTTGGACAGGATACAATCCTAATTGTAGGAATTGGTGATGGGAAAATGTGTGTGTATGGCACACGGAATGTAGGAGCAGTTCTTTATGGAGATTTACAGTTTGCACTCCCTGAAGGGGTGGGACATATTGCTCACTATAGGGAGGTTACGCTTGAAGATTTAGTAAAGTTTGATGCGGACCGGATTCTTCTCACTACTTATCAGCATGATGGTACAGAGTCTATGAATCAATTGATTCAAAATCAAGTTTATGCACTTTATACTAACCCTGCATGGGAAAATTTGAAGGCTGTCAAAAAACGTGCTATTCATTGTTTATATGACAGTCAACATCTGTATACATGCTATACGTCGTTATCTCATGATTTACTATTAGATAAAATCTATCAATTATTCATATATGACGGAAATATCCAAAGAGTAAACGTAAATGTTCATGGTTATTAAAGTTCGTCTAGGTATAATTAATAATGATAATAATTATCATTACTAATTAGGGGGATGTACATATGTTTTCTAGCAAAAAGTTATTATCTATTTTTTTATATGTCATTACATGTTTATTAATCTTGGCAGGTTGCGGACAAAAGTCGAGTACAGAGGAGAAAACAGAAGCTACGCCAGCTCAAGAAGAGCGTGTTATTAAACATGCTGGAGGAGAAACAACGATAAAAGGCACACCGAAAAGAATTGTCACTTTATATCAAGGAGCGAATGATACGGCTGTTGCCCTTGGTGTGAAACCTGTGGGTGTCGTTGAATCATGGGATCAACAACCGATTTATGAATATTTAAGAGCTGATTTAGAAGGTACGACAATTATTGGCCAAGAACTACAGCCTAATTTAGAGGAAATTGCTAAATTGAAACCAGATTTGATTATTGCTTCTATCTATCGTCATGAAAAAATTTATCCGCAACTTTCTAAAATCGCTCCAACAATCATGGATGATACAATCTACGAATGGAAAGATACATTGCACTTAATGGCTGAGGCGATGAATAAACAAGATAAAGAAAAAGAATTAGTAGCTGATTGGGATAGCCGAGTAAAAGATTTTAAATCGCAAATGGGTGATCGTTTACCACTTACGGCAGCTATTACAAACTTCCGTTCAGATCATATGCGTGTTTATTATAGTAGTTATGCAGGATCTATTTTAAATGAATTAGGATTTGAACGTCCAGAAGGTCATGATTCAGAAGAGTGGGGAGAAAAAATTACATCTAAGGAACGTATTCCAGATTTAAATGCAGATACGATTTTTAATTTTAACGCATCTAAAGATACAGAACTAGTTGAGAAGAACTATAAAGAGTGGACAAGTCATCCACTTTGGAAAGAACTTGATGCTGTGAAGAATGAAAAAGTGTATCAAGTAGATGAAGTGTATTGGAGTGCAGGTGCAGGATATAAATCAGCGAATTTAATGCTTGATAGTTTATATGAGATATATAATTTGAAAAAATAAGTAATGATTTTATCTATTTTTGAAAGAGAACACCTGCTGAAAGAGAACATATTATGTTCATCCTTGAAGCAGGTTTTTCTAATGGGATGATGTCGAAAAGAATGAATGGTGATTAAA
>NZ_JBALMU010000003.1:0-34386 GCF_036962285.1 Bacillus sp. JJ634 | reverse complement strand
AGAATGCATAGAATTTAAGAAAAGATTAATAAAAGAGATGTAATCTTTAACGGATTTAGCTTATACTGGATAGATATCATTTATTTTTTGATAAATCAAATTTTTTCAAAATAGATTGACACTTGATTGACACCCTTGAAAGAATCGTGATATAACATAATTAAGGTACTTTATTACATAAAAGCATAAAAGCGTGAAAGTATAAGGGTTAAAATTAATGAAAAGTGGGATAAGTAGGAGGAGATTAACATAATGAAAAATGATGTCAAAATTTTAGACTGTACCATTCGTGATGGAGGTTTGATTAATAATTGGGATTTCAGTGTCGAATTTGTTCAAGACTTGTATAATGGCTTAAGTGCAGCTGGTGTTGAATACATGGAGATTGGCTACAAAAACTCCCCTAAGCTTCTTAACGCGACTGAGCCCAATCCATGGAGATTTCTTGACGATAACTTCTTAAAAGAAATTATCCCTGAGAAAAAGTTCACGAAGCTATCTGCTTTAGTAGACATTGGGCGTGTAGATCCAAATGATATTCTGCCACGTGAACAAAGTGTTTTAGATATGATTCGAGTAGCATGCTATATTCGAGAAGTGGATAAAGGCTTGGAGCTTGTAAAAATGTTTCACGATTTGGGATATGAGACTTCGCTTAACATTATGGCTTTATCTAGTGTGCCCGAACATCAACTTATTGAAGCGTTTAAAATGGTGCAGGAAAGTTGTGTAGATGTTGTATATATCGTTGACTCTTTTGGAAGCTTAGATCCTACGGATATTGAGCATCAAGTGAAGAAGTTCCAAGCGATGATTCCTAACAAGCAGCTTGGAATACATACGCATAATAATATGCAATTAGCATTCGCCAATACATTAACTGCGATGCAAAATGGGGTTACTTTCCTTGATTCGTCTGTTTATGGTATGGGTCGTGCGGCTGGTAACTGCCATACAGAGCTTCTTGTTAGCTACATAAAAAAGACAAGCTATGAGCTTAAGCCAGTTCTTGGTGTAATTGAAAAGCATATGCTAGAAATGCGTCAAAAGTGGGAGTGGGGCTATATCATTCCTTACATGATCTCTGGTGTACTTAATGAACATCCACGTGTGGCTATGGCTTATCGTGATAGTGACGATCGTGACAAATTCGTAGAGTTTTATGACAAGGTAACATCACCTGAAGTTACTCTGGCTCCAACGTCGAAATAGGTTATTTAAAGGTACTTCTATTGATATTTAGAAAGAAAACAAAACCAGCTTCCTCGGCGAAGCTGGTTTTATTTATGAACTTTTGTTTAATGAAGGAAGTGAATGTACTTATATTTCCTTATCGAATAAAAAAAGTCCTAAGGTGTATCTTAAGATTACGAAAGCAAAAAAACTTAAGTGGGGGGCTTACAATGGTAAACCTTGATTTCGATAAATTTATTAAAACCCAGAAAAAACACGAAGGACAATATTTGGGCGGAGGAAATCAGCCGGAAGAAATAAATGACAAAGAATATAACAATCGAGGAAATTCAGACAAGTCGGTAGGGACTACAGGAAGGAAAATATAAGCAAGCTAAAATATGAAGAGGAAGTTCCTGTCGCCAGCTTATAAAGGTGGCGACAGACTGTTCTCATTACTTATTAACCTTTATTAAACAGGCTATTGGACATTTTTATTATTTGGCTGTTGAATAGATACATGTTTTGGGGGAGCGGGATATGCTTGCTTACCTGCATCGTCAGGACCGGTAAGGGTATTTCTTTTATCAAGAACTTTTCCTGTATACTTAATTGGGTTTATATCTGTCATTGTTTTCACCTCCATTTAATAGGATGGTTGAAAAATAAATTCAAATGCCAGGTAATTTCTCCTTTAAATTTATTTAATGAAGAAATTTTTAGGACTACTAAAAAAGATGTAGCCGTAAGAACAAGGCCTTTCCATTTAGGAGAGGTTTTTCCATATTATCAGTTTGTATATGACATTTATCATACTCTGTACATGACACCTACTACTAACAACTCCAATTTTCTTCCTTTATAATTAGACATAACGATAGAAACAAGGAAGGAATTTTAAATAAAATGACCTTACAAAATACGAAAACTTTGAGAAAACAAGTGGCTCCTTTTGAAAAATCAACGACAAAAGAAAGTGTATGGCAGCTTATTAACACAGTCGTGCCATTTATTACATTATGGTATCTTGCCTATATAAGTCTGTCCGTTTCTTATTGGTTAGCATTAGTTCCTATTGTGTTAGCTGCAGGATTTTTGACAAGAATCTTTATTATATTTCATGATTGTACCCATCATTCTTTTTTTAAAAACCGCCGCGCCAATCGAATAACTGGAACAGCTATGGGTGTTTTAACTTTATTCCCTTTTGATCAATGGGGACATGAGCATTCTGTTCATCACGCGACAAGTGGTAATTTGGATAAACGAGGTACAGGAGATATTTGGACGCTTACAGTAGATGAATATTTAACAGCACCACTTAAACTTCGTTTGGCCTATCGTTTTTACCGCAATCCATTCGTTATGTTCGGATTAGGGCCGATTTATGTATTCGCTCTTAAAAATAGATTTAACCGTAAAGGTGCCAGGAAGAAAGAACGTATGAACACGTATTTGACGAATGTTCTTATCGTTGCTTTAATCGTAGTGTTCTGTATGGCAATTGGATGGCAGTCATTTCTTCTAGTACAAGGATCTATTTTCTTACTATCAGGTTCAATAGGTATTTGGCTGTTTTACGTACAGCATACTTTTGAAGATTCTTATTTTGAAGAAGATAAAGATTGGGAATATGTGAAAGCAGCTGTGGAAGGAAGTTCCTTCTATAAACTCCCAAAATTTATCCAGTTCTTAACCGGAAATATTGGGTTTCACCATGTTCACCATTTAAGTCCAAGGGTTCCTAACTATAGACTAGAAGAGGCACACAAAAATACGCCTCCATTACAAAACGTACCGACGATTTCTCTTGCTACAAGTTTGAAGTCGCTCCGTTTCCGTCTATGGGATGAGGAAAATAAGAATTTCGTGAGTTTTAAGGACGTCAAAGCTTTAGCTAAAAATAAAATTTCCATTCAAGTAAAAACTGAACTGTAACTTCACTATCTATAGTTGACTCCCCTTTATTTATGGGGAGTCTCTGTTTTATAGTAGCTTCCAGGTAGGAGGGAACTTAAATGATTCGAATTGTCATTGCTGAGGATCAGGAAATGCTGTTGGGGGTAATAGGCTCCCTGCTCGATTTAGAGGAAGATATGGAAGTGGTTGGTCAGGCAAGGAATGGAGAAGAAGCCCTTACTCTTGTGCACCAATTGCAGCCCGATGTTTGTATTATGGATATAGAGATGCCCGAAATGAGCGGACTTGAGGCAGCAGATGTTTTAATGTCAACAGAATGCAAGGTAATCATTTTTACAACCTTCGCAAGGACTGGTTATTTTAAACGTGTACTAAAAGCGGGTGTAAGAGGTTATTTATTGAAGGACAGTCCAAGCGAGGAGTTAGTCTGCTCGATTCGCAGTATTATGGACGGCAAGCAAATTTATTCTCCAGAATTAATAGATGATAATTCGAGTGATAACGAACAGGAAATACCAGTGTCAGAACTGGTGGACGATGGTCAAATCACCAATGAACTTTCTAATCAGCGAAGTAACACAGTTGGAACGGTTAGAAATTACTTTTCAACAGTCATGAATAAAATGAAGTTGCCAACTGGATAGAATCTGTTTAACATTCACTCAAACAAACAATACATCACATCTAAGAAACCTCCTTGAGAGAAAGGCAACGATGTTGTACTGAAATAGAAATTCTTTTGAGCTCTTTTTCTATAGTGAGAAAGAGTTTTTATTTTAGTTATTCTAACCCTAAATAATATAAAGTTTTAAGTCCAATGTATGAAGTGGAACAAATTTCTTCGGGGAGTCCATATGATAGATGAGATTTTTTACTTTTTCTAGTATAATCTAGATTTAGAAGATTAAGAGAAAATGTGGGGATAAAAAAGTGAAGAGATTAACTATTGATCAGGTAGTTCGTAGATTTTCTTTAAGTGTATTAGTGGGGGAGCATCATTTACAGAGCGAAATTAAACAGCCAGGGGCGCATCGACCAGGTTTGGAATTTGTTGGTCATTTCGACTTCTTTCCTACCGAGCGAATTCAAGTTCTAGGGAAAAAGGAAATTACTTATTTACACAAGCTAAGTCATAAAGAACGAAAAATGCGGGTTAGAAATATTGTTCAATATCATCCACCATGTTTTATTGTAACGGCTGGTGAGGATGGACTAACCTATCTGACCCAACATTGTATCGAAGAGAACATTCCACTGCTTGTGACGAAAGAACCTGTTGCGACGACGGATTTTGTAGCGCAACTCGATGCATATATGGTCAAAGAATTAGCACCCGAAATAGCTGTACATGGAGTATGTGTCAATGTATTTGGGATAGGCATTTTGCTTCGTGGAGATTCAGGAGTTGGTAAAAGTGAAACAGCTCACACGTTAATTGGCAGAGGACATCGATTAGTCGCAGATGATATTGTAGTGTTAAAAAAGCTTAGTGCCCAAACCCTTTTAGGAACACATGACGAAAAAACAAAGGAATTCTTGGCGCTGCGCAGCATTGGACTGTTGAATGTTGTTCGCTCTTATGGACAAAAGGCATTTCAAAATGAAACCCGTATTGCTCTAGAAATCAATCTAACGAAATGGGAAAAAGATGCGTTGTACAATGACTTGGAACAAGAACCGGCTTATACAGATTATATGGGTATTAAGATTCCTTCGATGGAAATTCAACTGCAACCCGGTCGCGATATAGCCGGCCTAATCGAGGCCGCCGCCAACAATTGGTACCTCAGACAACAAGGCTATAGTGCCGCCGAGGACTTTTACAGCCGCCTGGCACCTGAATTTTCTTAGAACAGTTACTGCAGTATTCCGTTGTTTCTTGTTTCGTTCGTATAAGACCAACAATTGATAATGTTGAAAAACAATTTTAACGATAGACAAAATACGGAACCTTAGTAAAATCCTCTCGTGTGAATCAAATACAGCGAGGGGATTTTTTGTTTCGACGGGTGCCTGGCACCAAAGATTCCAAGCGGAGGAGCAATTGTGAATATGAGTCAATATGATGTAATCATTATTGGGGGAGGGCAGGCAGGACTTTCTCTTGGATATTATCTGAAAAAGACAGCAATTTCTTTTATCATCCTCGATAAAGGTAGTGAAGTGGGAGAAGTATGGAGAAAGCGTTACGATTCGTTGACATTGTTTACACCCAATTTCTACAGTGCGCTGCCGGGCTCTAAATTTAACAGAACGAAGAACTTGTATCCAACAAAGGACGAAGTAGCGGACTATCTGCAGGCTTACGCAGAAGAAAATGAGCTTCCTATTCAACATCAAACAGACGTTCAGGAATTATACCAAGTAACAGACGGTTTTCGCGTTGTGACAAACAGAGGGGATTTTCATACCAAAAAGGTTGTTGTTGCGACCGGCTCTTTTCAGAAACCGCTTATTCCAGGGGTTTCACAGTCTCTTTCTAATAATGTCCTCCAGCTTCATTCTTCCGAGTATAAAAATCCGACACAGCTTCAAAAGGGCTCTGTGCTAGTCATTGGTGGCGGCAATTCGGGGGCACAAATTGCGGTCGAGTTGTCGAGAGAAAGAGACGTCTATCTTTCAGTTGGTCATAAATTGAAATTTATCCCATTAGATGTGGGTGGCAAAAGTATTTTTTTGTATATTGATAAACTTGGGTTATATAGCGCTGGTAAAGACTCTTTTATTGGAAGGAAGATTCGAAAACTAAAGGATCCTATTTTAGGTTCAGAACTAAAGCCATTGCTTGATAGCAAGACAATAAAGCTAAAACCTAGGACTATCTCTATTCAAGATGATACTTTCCAATTTGAAGATGACACAAAATTAAAGGTTAGTAATGTGATTTGGTCAACGGGCTTTCGGGCAGATTATCAATGGATTCATATTAGCAATCTATTTGATCAAACAGGTTTTCCAATCCATGAAAGAGGAGTAACTTCCGTAACAGGGCTTTATTTCATCGGTTTACCATGGTTGCACAGCCGAAGTTCAGCCTTGCTTGGTGGTGTTGGGAAGGATGCTGAGTATCTGGTTAACCAGATACTGAAGCCTGCTGCTAAAGGATAAAATTTTCAACACCAAATCTAAGTTAATTTTTAATGCAAAATGGATGACTATATTTTAAAGGGAGTTAACGAATATGAGTGTGTACTATCAGAATCAACGTTTTTCAGAAGTCGCCTATAGCAAAGAAAGTGAATTAGAAAGAGACGTGGTCCTAAACGCTGAATTATTTTTTGGCCTACGTTCTATTTATATTGATGCTAAAAAGAAAATTGAAGGAAAATCACTTGGCGGGAGCATACCGGATGGTTTTTTGTTCGATCTAGCTGATTTAAATAATCCTGTTTTTTATATTGTTGAAGCTGAGTTAAGTCAACATAATTTTTATGGTCATATCTTTCCACAAATTACAAAATTCTTTGCGTTTTTTAATAATCGTAAAAGCCAGGATGAATTAATAAACAAGCTCTATTCCCTTGTACAGGAGGATAAGGAAATCACTGAAAAGTTCAGGAGTTTGATTGGGAAAAAAGAACTCTATAAATTCATGAAGGATACTGTGGAAAACAGCCGAAACATTTTGATTATTATTGATGGAGAGAAAAAAGAATTACCTGACATCATGGAAACTTATTCAGAATGGGGTAACACGGTGAAACTATTAATCCTAAAAAAATATAGCGACGGCAGGGACATCGTATTTACACTTGAACCTGATTTTGAAAATGTTGAATACTCCGTGATGAATATCGATGCAGACGCAGACGAAGAAGTGAAAAAAGAGTACACTGAAGAAATATTAATGGAATATGCTATCGAAAAGATTAGAACCCTTTACCTTTCAATTCGAAGCAAGGTGAAAGAATCTTATTCAGATGCTGAATTTAACGCGACGAAATATTATATAGGTTTAAGAAAAGGAGAAAGTAAAAAACAGGCTCAATTTATTTTTAATAAGAAGAGTCTTCGAATTGTTTTGATGAGAGAAGAGGACTACGTGAGACCTATGTTGCCATCGCATTCAATCAAATCATTATCCGCTTCTGTTCAAAAGTTCTGGAATGGTTCTTGTTGTGAAGTCCAATTGACAGATTGTAAAAACCTAGATGAAGTGGTAAATGTACTTCTTGACTTGTTAGAGAAGGACAAGGGCTGAGATTCATTTCAGTCGGAAGATTGGTACAACCACTTTTCTGGTGCCTGACCTCCAGTGCGGTAGGCATACCGTGTTGGGGGTCAGGTCATTTTTGTGTCAAATTATGCTAAAATTAATGATAGGAGTGTATAAAGTATAATTAACTAAGGAGAATTATCATGCTTCAAATTGGTTGGATTGATTTTTCAAGTGACCATCGTGACAAAGTGATGACCATTCTTGATTCACTTAAGGAACAAGGGGCGGTGGATGAGCTTGGTATTGGGACCATTAGAGACCGCCTATCAGATTACTTATTTCCAGGTATCTCCACGATCCAGACCAGGGCAAAATATTTACTACTTATACCTTGGATTATCCAATATTTAGAGTCAAGAAATATCACTAGTAAAAACTTTATAAAGCAATTACATGAATTGGAATACAAGTTTATTGATGTTCTTTCTGAAGGAAATAACGAACTTGGGATAATTGGTCGTGATTCAAGAGGAGACTTGCAACGAAAGCCATCTTCAGTTTACTGGTATGCTTTACGAAAGTATAAGATTTGCAAGCTCGACGTAACGCTTAATCAGTATGCGGAGCTTGTAGATGAGGTTATTGTAAATAAATTAAAAACAACACAAGAATTAAAAGCAGCTGAGAAAGATCAGCTTGGGGATGATCGAGATGCTATTTTAGATAGTAGATTTCAATCTTTTTGGAATGTCTGTTCACCTCCAGAAAATGGGATGGAAACTCTCTCTATACACTTAACTAAAAGAGAGGCAGAATTCCTACGTGAAACGATACGGTTAACTGTTCCAGATTCTCTTTTGGCACACTTATTATCTTTAGAACATTTACATAAGGTTGACGATTTCAAGTCAATCGAAGCTGTAACTGCGATACTTCCACAACTTCCAGAGGAAATGCAGCAAATGATTCAGCTTGCATTAGATTTTGCACAAATCATGTATGGAGCAAATATTCGGTTTAATGTCATTTTTAACACACTTAATGATAGAACCAATGAAAATGTGGAGGAACGGTGGGAACAATGGTGTGATCAAATGAAAAATGAGTTCCGGTTTGAGTGCTGGGATACATCTGTATTATTTCATAAGACAAATCCAGACGATGCAACTAGGGCATTTGTGAAGCGATGGATTGATTTTGCAGAATCGAAAAATTATGACCATACAGATGAAATTGATGATTGGATCAGGAAGCGGGAGGTTTATCTTAAAGGGGGAAGAGCCAAGTTGCGTATCAATCATCAGGCAAATAATCAATGGATCGGTTTAGGAAAACTCACGTATCGATGGAGTAATGTTAAAACTATTTTGGAAGATATTCAACGGGGGCTAGAATCAAATGTTTAGACCTGATAAAGACCGCCTTGATTATGGAACACTCATGGCCCCTCCTGAGGGTTATCAGCTAAGCAGGGCAATTGGTACAACTTATTCTTTGGAGTTAGAGGCACTCTTAGGTATCCCTGTTGCGCTAAGCTTTGCGCAATCGGTTGAAGTATCGCAAAAAAGAGATAGGATTTACCTAATAGAAGCGCTTAGGAGGTCAACGGAACATATCAAAGTATATTGCCAGAAAGGGAAAATTCATGTACCTAAGGCTCAGTATCCACTTTATGCTTTGTTGGAAAACATGATTACCCAAGTAAATATAAATCCGTATTCATTTCATCCTAAGCTATGGATTTTGCGGTATGTTCATCAAGTGAATCCAAAAGATATAAAGTATCGCTTACTTGTCCTAAGCAGAAATATTACATTCGATAGAAGCTGGGATGTATCCATGTGTGTTGACGGCACGGTAGGAACTAGAAAAATAAGGAGCAATCAACCGCTTGTAGATTTTGTAACATATCTAACTCAACAGGCTGATTTTGAGGGGTCACAGGAATTTATTAAAGAGTTGTATAAAGTTCAGTTTGACATAAAGGGCGACCGAAAAAGCATATTTCAATCAATTGGATTTTGTCCAATTGGTATTCCTAATAGTGCTTACGAGCAAGACTTATTACACACCGATTATGATAATCTGCTCATTATCTCGCCGTTTTTGACTGATCAAACCGTTAAAAACTTGAATAACAGAAACAAGGGAGAAACAAATACATACTTATTTAGCAGGCAAGAAGAGCTTTTGAAGCTCAAACCAAAAACATTAGAAGGAATTGAAGCTTATCATTTAAAAGAACTAGTTGTTGAAGGGGAAAAACTCATAGATAGCGAGGATGCTAATCATAAAGAGCAGGATATCCATGCGAAGGTTTATATTGGTGAACACGACCAACAAACGGATGTGTATTTAGGTTCAGCAAATTGTTCCTATAATGCATTTCACGGAAATGTAGAATTTTTAGTTAAGCTTTCCGCGGATACTAAGTATCTCAAAGTCAGTGATGTACTACGAGATTTATTACCAGAGGATGAAAAGAAACAGTATTTCGAACAATTTATCCCAAGCGCTAATCAAGACCAAGAAGTGGATGAAACAAAACAGGCTAAAAAAATGTTAGAGCAGAAAATACGTGAACTCTGTAAATTATCCATCCATGGAAACGTGATTGAAAATGGTGAACACTACAATTTGATTGTGGAATCGGAAGAAATCGTAATGTTAGAGGATATGTCAATTACAGTGTATCCATTAACAACATCAGGTTTAAAGAGGGAATTCAAACCCTATCTCTCTTTTGAAAAATTAACGGAGCAAGAGATTACACGCTTTTTTGTTTTTGATTGCAGGTATATGGAAGAACAAGAAAAAATACTTCTCAAAATAAATGTAAGCAATATTCCAGAGAGCCGCGAGAAAAACATCTTAAAAGCAATCATTTCAAATAAGCAGGCCTTTCTTGCCTATATGAATTTCCTTCTAGGTGATGGTTCAGTTATGGATTTCCTAGAAGCACAGCTAGATCCTAAAGAAAATGATCAATCTGTGAGTCTTAATCGAAATCCTGTCATTAAAAAGGATATGTTTGAGAAAATGTTAAAAGCAGCAGCGAATGAACCATTCAAGCTTAAAACAATTGGCGATGTGATGGAGTTCTTCTCGGATGAAGAAGAGATTGTCCCAAAAGACTTTAAGAGTTTATATAAAGAGTTTTCAAAATTTGCTAGGTAACAGTTTTGGAGGAAATGATGGAAGTAAAAAGGAAGGAGCATGACATGGTGACTAGCGAGTTTACGACCAAGGTCAATCATGTCCTGAAAAGCTTAAAAGATTTTCAGCTTGCTACAGTCGAAAGGGTATTTAACGTAATGACCAGCCCAGAAACAAAACAAAATAGGGTTTTGGTTGCGGATGAAGTGGGGTTAGGGAAGACACTGATTGCAAGATGCGTTATTGCAAAGCTTTCAGATTATTCTTATCAACAAGGAAAGAAAAGTCTAAATGTGGTCTATATATGTTCGAACCAAAGTATTGCGAATCAAAATCTGAAGAAACTTCACATATTTAAAAATGACAATATCGAGAAAACAACAGAATCACGCTTAACGATGCTTCCCATCAAGTCGTTTAAACAAGAACATGTAGAGAATTTCTATTTGAATTTTATTCCGTTAACTCCCAATACTTCTTTTTATCTAACAGATGGTGGCGGAATGGCTCGGGAACGTGTTGTTCTCTATCTATTATTAAAAAGAATGGCAAAACTAGAACGCTTTGAATCTGAGTTATCAGAGCTATTACGTCTTGATGTTGAGAAGAATAATTGGGAACGGTGGTACGTACATCCGGAAGGTGGAGAATGCATTGCCAGTCGTTATGAAAAAGAGTTGAATGAAGAAATGGCTGATGCTTTTGAAGCAGAGATAGAGCAGAAGAGAAAGACGATATTACACCAAATCATTGAAATTTGTCAGAACAGGGTCCATGTAGAAAAGAGAACGATTCGTCGGTTGATCGGGCAATTGAGACAGATTACTGTGGAGGTTAGTATTCAGTGTCTACACCCTGATTTTGTGATTTTAGACGAATTCCAACGCTTTAAATCATTAATCAGTCATCATGATTTAGGCAATGATGTACAGGTGATTGCTGATAAATTTTTTGCTCGTAAGGATTTACGGATTCTTCTACTTTCAGCGACACCCTATAAGCTGTATTCCACATCAGAAGAGCTGGCAGATGGAGAAGACCATTATCAAGAATTTGAAGAAGTGATTCACTTTTTAGTTAATCATGAGGAATCGTTTCAGTCTTTAATAGAGAAGTGGAGAATGTATACGGACGCACTTGTGAAACAGGATGCTTTGCTTTCTGAAGATACCATTGAGAAGAAAGAAAGTGTGGAGAATTTATTACGAGGAATCATATGTAGAACTGAGCGGGTAAGTGTTTCAAAAGATGGGAATGCCATGGTTGATACCTCAAAGGTGAAAGCTGTATCTGTGAATGAAAAGGATATTTCCGCATATGTGGCAGCCGAAAAAATCACCAATACACTTAAGGGATTAACGAAGAATGTCAATTCTCCATTGGAATATTACAAGTCTGTACCTTATATGTTCTCGTTTATGGAAAGATATAAATTGAAAAAAAACATGGAAAAGTGGATTATTTCTTCAAATGAACTCCAACAAATGGTGAGGAAGTATCCAGAGATTTGGCTTGAGAAAAAGAAAATCAATCAATATCAGCAATTGAATTATCCGAACGCACTGTTTCGAGAGCTATTAAAAGACGTGTTCGAGCAAAATAGCGAAAAACTACTCTGGGTACCACCATCAAATCCATATTATGAATTACGAGGTGCCTTTAAGGGAAGTAATAGCTTTTCAAAGTATCTTGTTTTTTCACATTGGGAAATGGTACCGAGAATGATATCAACACTCGTTTCATATGAAGCTGAACGAAGAACAATTGGAAAGTTACCTACGAAAAAAAAGGATAAACAAAAACTCCAGTATTTTGCAAAGGAAGGGCAGCAGCGTAATCCTAAAGGTCGTTTAACGTTTCAAACAACAAAAACTAAACGTAAGAAACGGCCTGCTTCATTGTCAAACATGACTCTTTTGTACCCTTGTATCACATTTGCACAAGATATTCTGTCTAGGAATCAACTTGTGGAAGCGGGAAGCTATGAAGAGCTTATGATGATGGTGAAAAAGCAGCTAATTCCTTATATAGAACAATTAAAACCATTTCAGGTTAGTGATGATGAAACTGTAGATTATGGTTGGTATTGGGCTGCGCCACTATTAATGGATACCTTACATAATAACGAGGAATTAGTTGGTTGGTTTGAACATACGGAAGTTTATACCGAGTTTGAAACGAAGAATGCCTCTGGTGACAGTGCTTTTTTAGACCATTTTTATTACTTAAAAGAAGGAGTATTTAATCCTCAACATTTTCAATTAGGAAAAATACCTGACGAACTAGTAGATGTATTAGCAATACAGATTCTTGGATCTCCTGCAGTAATCGCTCTTCGTACATTATCTACTTACTTTCATAGTGAAGAAGAGAAGATATCAAGAGCAAAATTAGATCTAGCATTATTAATTGCTGATGAATTTCGGAATAAATTTAATCTCCCTGAATCAATCAGTATTATTGATTTAACTTATCAAAAAAAATTGGATTACTGGCGAAAAGTCATGCAGTATTGTGCGGACGGAAATCTCCAATCTGTTTTAGATGAATATACCTACATGATTCTTGAAAATTATAATTTACATTCTGTAAGTGTAGAGTCTATTAAAGAGGCTGGTGGCCTAATCAGAGATACACTTAATTTACGTTCGGCTAGTTTCAAGGTCGATACCCAAAGTGCCTTTCTAAACAAAAATGATCAGCATCGATTTAATTTAAGGACACACTTTGCTGTTAGCTTTTCAAACCGGAAAACAGATGAGAAATCCCAAGGAAGAACGGATGATATGAGGCAAGCGTTTAACTCACCGTTTCGCCCATTCGTGTTAAGTACGACCTCAATCGGTCAAGAGGGCCTTGACTTTCACTGGTACTGCCGAAAAATCGTTCACTGGAACCTGCCAAGTAACCCTGTAGAACTAGAACAACGAGAAGGAAGAATTAATCGTTACAAAGGGCTCGTTATTAGGCAAAATGTTGCGAATAAATATGCTCAAACTAGATTTGATAATACTAAGCCAATTTGGAATCAACTATTCGAAGCAAGTTATAAGGGTGAAAAGGGAGAACATTGTGATATCGTTCCTTTCTGGTTAATGGAGGATGTAGAAGACGCTGTTAAAATTGAAAGGATTATCTACCAATATCCATATAGTAAAGATATTAACACTCTAGAAAGGTTATTAAAAATCTTATCTCTATATCGAATATCACTTGGACAAGCGCGCCAAGAAGAGTTTCTTACTTTTCTTATCGAAAACTATAGTGAGGAAGATATTGATCTGTTCCAAAAGCTGATTATGAATTTAAGTCCGTTTTATTACAAAGATAAATCTTAGGATCGATTTAGAGATTCTGGTGTCTGCCTCAATGCTTTAATGCATTACCTTGTTGAGGGCCAGGCACCTTTTTTAAGGATGTGGGCAATACCGGCAATGTGGAAGTTATGTTGCTCTATGCCAAAACGAAAGAAACCATTACACCAGACTGCGACTTCATGATGGGTGTAGATCTTTTTAAAAAACATTTCTATTTAAAAGAGGTTATTAACGTATGTTATGAAAGAAATTTAGATCAAGAAGAGCTGATAAATTTAGTGCAAATGACTCCACTTTCTTGGAAATCGAAAAAAACAGATGTTGAGTCATTTATGAATTGCGGTTCTTCTAAGATTACGATTGATTTAGATATATTAATTGGATTGAATAAATTTTAAAAAATGATATATTTTTTAATCCTTACCAAGGGAGAAGTATGTTTATTTTATCTGTTATAGGGGATAGGGGCTATGTAAGTTAAATACCTATTTCTGTACGTACGTCCTTCATTCTAGGAGGATAATAATGCAACATTTAAATGGAGAGAACTAGGGAATAGGAGGGGGTAACATATCAGGTCTAAGTTTTATGATTTGATTTCCTTCCTGAAAAAACCTAAAATATGGGATGCATTCAGCTAAAGGATGAAAACACAGGAGGTTAGCGAGATGGATTCGATTTTTCAATCGAGAAAAACAACTCGGAAATATAAGAATAAGCCTATAAGCAAGAAGACGCTTGTGAAAGTCTTTAACGATGCGACCCGGGCACCGTCGTGGGCGAACTCACAGCCTTGGGAGATTTATGTGGCTGCAAGTGAAACAAATTTGTATTAATCTTTCTTTTCAGTAAATTCAGTATTGACAACTTGAGTTTATCGATATATTATCGTATTTAATTACATAATAATAAGCAAGGATTGGAAATAGTAAAAGGATTTATAAACTTTTCAGAGAGCTGATGGTTGGTGAGAATCAGTAGTTATAACCTTTGAACTCGTCCAAGAGCTACTCCCTGAACATAATCAGTAGGGGATGTCGGTTTTCTACCGTTATGAAGATAGGTGGTGATTGCCACCGAAAATGAGTGGATTAATATAATTATGATTAATCAATTAGAGTGGTACCGCGAGCAATGCCTCGTCTCTATATTTTTTTAGAGACGGGGCTTTTTTTATTTTAGATAAACGAACAATTATTATGAAAAGGTGGGAGTCAGGATGAAAAATATCAATAAATATTCTAGAGGTTACTTTATGCCTCCAGTTCAAAGCTTGAAATGGACAGAAAAGGAGTATATTACAGAAGCTCCTACCTGGTGTAGTGTGGATCTTCGCGATGGAAATCAGGCTTTGGTCGTCCCAATGAGCCTAGAGGAAAAGTTAGAATATTTTCAGTTGCTTTTACAAGTAGGTTTCAAGGAAATCGAAGTAGGTTTTCCAGCTGCTTCGGAGACCGAATTTACATTTTTACGTACATTAATTGAAGAAAATTTGATTCCGGATGATGTGACAATTCAAGTTTTAACACAGTCCAGAGAACATATTATCAAAAAAACATTTGAAGCGTTACAGGGTGCGAATAAAGCAGTGGTGCACTTGTACAATTCCACATCGGTAGCACAACGTGAGCAAGTATTTAGAAAACCTAAGGAAGAAATTATCGATATTGCTGTAACTGGAGCAAAAATGCTTAAGAAATATGCTGCTGAAACTGAAGGGAATTTCCAATTTCAGTATTCTCCTGAAAGCTTCACAGGCACAGAAGTGGAATTTGCGCTTGAAATTTGCAATAAGGTACTTGATATTTGGCAGCCGACAGTTGATAACAAGGTAATTATTAACCTACCAGCTACTGTATCCATGTCCATGCCTCACGTTTACGCAAGTCAAATTGAGTATATGAGTGACAATCTAAACTACCGAGATAATGTAATCCTATCACTTCATCCACACAATGACAGAGGAACTGGGGTGGCAGATGCCGAGCTAGGAATGCTTGCCGGAGCGCAAAGAGTCGAAGGAACATTGTTTGGAAACGGGGAAAGAACAGGAAATGTGGACATCGTAACACTTGCATTAAACATGTTTTCGCACGGGGTAGATCCAAAGCTGAATTTTGAAAATATCCCTACGATTATATCGAAATATGAAAAATTAACAAGAATGAAGGTTCACGAAAGACATCCATATGGCGGTGAACTTGTCTTTACTGCATTTTCAGGTTCCCATCAAGATGCCATTGCTAAAGGCATGAAATGGCGCGAGGAAGAAGAACGTCAGTATTGGACTGTACCTTATCTATTAATTGATCCGATGGATATTGGAAGAGAATATGAGGGAGATATCATCCGAATTAACAGTCAATCCGGTAAGGGCGGAATTGGTTATATCCTTCAGCAAACGTATGGAATTGATATACCTGCCGAAATGCGTGAGAGCTTCGGATATAGTGTGAAAAATGTTTCAGATCATATGCACAAGGAACTTATGCCGAACGAAATCTATGACATTTTCATGAATGAATATGTGAATATTAACACTCCTGTCGAATTTATCCGTTATAAATATACTGAAAATGGCCATTACGAAACGATTGTATCAATCCGAATGAATAATGAAGAACATGAATTTTCGGGTGTGGGAAATGGAAGACTGGATGCTATCAGTAACGCCCTTCAAACGAAATTGGGTATCGACTATACCAATTTGGTCTATAAGCAGCATGCGTTAGAAATAGGCTCAGGATCAAACGCTGTATCTTATGTAGGAATCACAGCCGAGAATGGTACTGTATATTGGGGGTGCGGAATTGACACTGATATTATGACTTCTTCAGTAAAAGCTCTATTTAGTGCCATTAACAACATGGTATCCAGCTTACAACTTCCTGTTGGAAAAGAATTTACCCATTCAAAAAAATAAATGAGAAGATAGTATTATCTTTTATGACAACAATATGTTCTTATGCTTGCTCTTCATTTTAAACGCAATTTTGCATGATAAAGCTGATAAAAAACTACGATATAATTAGTTGAACTGCACCTCGATTGTTAGACACTGACAATTGGGGTGCAGTTTTTTATTCTAGATTCCTATCTAACAAAGCCCCCGGTTGTTCTGCCATGACACGAGCTGGCAAAGGCATTTCATTCTTGAACCACCATTCCACTGCTCCAACGACCAATGAAATAAATAAGTAGACCAAATTTTTGAGAAGCCTTTTTTCATTTCTTGCGTTATGTAGATATAAATATTTTTCATAATTTTAAAATAGATAACGGCATTATTAAAATAACGTTATGGAATTTAGCTGACTTTGGTGATTGTATGTAACAAGAGATTAAATGATTAAATATTTACTAAGAATCGATTGTTTATTTAGAAAAAGTAAAGATGCTATAAAGATAATAGTTGGGGAGTATCAAGGAATTAAAAAGTTTTTTACTAGTAGTTTTCTCTCTAGAAGAGACGTCAAATAGAGGAAAGACAGTCACAGCAGAATTGAAATACTAATAAAGCATATTTGGAACAAATTATATACTATTAACTTCCTAACTGGAGGAAAGAAGATTGAATCATTTAAAGTCCGTTTTCCTCAATTTCCCGTTTTGCACGTATAAATGCAATAAAATGATATAGCTCTTCAGAAGTGATGATTTTTTTGTCTATTGCTAGTTTAATATTAACTAATTGTTTATTATCTGTTAAATCAACAGGATAATTGACTTCAACTGGTTCTTCCTTCGGATTGAAGTATGAATCATCTGTTCGTTCTAATAAATAGTCAACGGATGTTTTAAATAGTTCAGCGATATTTTTTATTGTTTCCAGCGAAGGTTCTCGATAACCAGATTCATATCCTGCATAAGTACTTTTGGCAATTCCAAGTTGATCGGCTATATATTGCATTGACCACTTTCTACTTTTTCTTAGTTCAGTTAATCGCTTTAACATTTTCATAACCTCCTAGAACTTATACTTTATTATAACATTGGTTATTGATGGTTGCAGGTGCAGGAAATTAATTTGTTCGCGTTATGAATTAATCATCTTGCTATTTTACTGATTATTTCCTATAATGTGAATAGAAGTTCTCAAAATGCGTATTTTTAGAGTTTCTAAATGAAAGCGAATTCAGTTAATCTCAAATTTACATTTCATTTGTCCTAAACTTAATGAGTATTTTTATATGTTTCGTTACTAAGTAGGCACTTTTTTGAGAAAACGAGTATAACACTATAGGAAAACAAGCGATATGGAAATTCTATTATGAAAAAACTAAACAGTCCATAGTAAAGTAGGGGGCTTAATGTTCTAGTTACATATGCAAAAAATAATGGACTTAATGTCTAGCTCTTTTTAAAAAAGGTGAGTTCATAAAAAAAAGAGTAATGAAATGTAGTGAGGAGAGTCCCTATGAAAAAAATACTTATGCTAACTACTGGAGGTACTATTGCAGCTGTGCCAGGGAAAGAAGGGCTATACCCAGAAATTTCCGCTGAGCAAATAGCTAATTATTTGCCTGAACAAAATGATCGATATAAGGTTGAAAGTAAAACTTTAATGAATATTGACAGTGCGAATATGCAACCGGAATCCTGGGTGAAAATAGCAGAAACTATTTATGAGCATTATGATATGTATGATGGATTTGTTATAACTCACGGGACAGATACAATGGCTTATACGTCCGCAGCCCTTTCTTATATGCTACAGAATCTTGTCAAACCTGTTGTGATAACAGGATCTCAAATTCCGATTAATTACAAGAGAACTGATGCTAAGAAGAATATTAGTGATGCCATTCGGTTTGCGTGTGAAGATATAGGCGGTGTCTTTACTGTTTTTGGTGGCGTGGCAATAATCGGAACAAGAGTGGTTAAATTAAGGACGATAAGCTATGATGCTTTTGAAAGCATTAATTTTCCATATATAGCTCGTGTCAATAATTCGGAAGTGTTATATCAGAGGCCGATTTCCTTACCAAAACATAAAAAAATTAAATTTAATGCATCGGTTTGTCCGGATGTCTTTTTATTAAAGCTTCACCCTGGGACTAAACCTGAACTATTTGATTATATAAAAAAACTATATAAAGGAGTCGTTATTGAGAGCTTTGGAACAGGTGGAATCCCCTGTCAAGAAAGAAGCTTAGTTCAAAAAGTACATGAACTTATCGAATCAGGGATAACGGTAGTCTTTACAACGCAAGTACTTGAAGAAGGTGAAGACCTGGGCTTGTACGAAGTTGGTAGGAAAGTGTCAGAGAATATGATTGTTCGTACAAGGGATATGAATACAGAAGCAATTATTCCGAAACTAATGTGGGCTTTAGGTCAGTCAAATGATTCCGAAAAGGTGAAGAAGATTATGACGACACCTATCGCCTATGACATGAAACTGCCGAAGTCTGATAAAAATATAGGGCAGTGAAACTATTTTTCTAGCTCTAAATGACAAGAGGAATCTTTCCTCTTGGTTTATAAAGTGTATTTTTCTATTTTTAAAAAAGGTTGAAAATTCATTATATTTTTTTAAAAGTAGTTAATAAATGGGTAATTATGCATGTGTGTTCGCGAATCGAGAACTAATAAACTAATTTTTAATAGAAAAGTACGCGCTGAATTCAGAAATGAGAAACATCCATTATAGTTTCGCAGATTAGAAAGCAAAGAAATTACTTACGAAAAGATTAGGAAGGAAGTAATTATGAAAAGAATACTTTTACTAACAACAGGCGGTACTATTGCTTCAGTTCAAGGGGAAGATGGACTTACCCCTGGAATTACAGATAAAGACCTGGTCGGTTATTTGCCTGAATATAAGGAAGAATTATTGCTTCATAGTGTTATTTTAATGAATATTGATAGTACAAATATGCAACCGGAATACTGGGTGGAAATTGCTCAAACTATCTATAACAAGTATAACGAGTATGATGGTTTTGTTATCACCCACGGCACGGATACTTTAGGGTATACTTCAGCGGCACTTTCCTATATGCTCCAAGATCTAGCAAAGCCGGTTATCGTAACAGGATCTATGGTTCCTATTAGTTTTGAAGAAACTGATGCGAAGAAGAATATGATGGATGCTATTAGGTTTGCTTGTGAGAAGGTTTGCGGGGTTTATGTTGTTTTTGATGGAAAGGTGATTAGTGGAACTAGAGTCGTTAAAGTAAGATCAAAGAGTTACAATGCCTTTATGAGTATTAATTCTCCCTACATTGCTCATATAGAGGGATCGGAAGTTTACTACTTAGAAAATATCCCAGCAAATGAAAGCAATGTAGTCAAACTGGATACTTCTATGAGCAGTAATGTGTTTGTTTTAAAGCTTTTTCCAGGGATTACACCAGAGGTTTTTGATTATATCAAACAGTCTTATCGAGGTGTTGTAATAGAAAGTTACGGAAATGGTGGTATTCCATTTGAAAAGAGAAATCTACTTCAAAAGATCCATGAACTAATAGAAGCTGGGATTGCAGTTGTGATTACCACTCAATGTCTTGAGGAGGGAACTGATTTACAACGATATGAAGTAGGAAGAAAGCTGTCTAAAAAACTTATTATTTCCTCAGGGAATATGAACACAGAAGCGATTGTCACGAAACTGATGTGGGTATTAGGCAAAACAAATGACTTGGATCAAGTGAAAAAAAGGATGGAGACACCTATAGCTAATGATCTGCAAATTCAGGAAAACAATAGCTTAGTTTTATAAATGGGTAAAAATCAAAATACAGAATGAAAGTGAGAGGACTTGATGAAAAACATAGAGGTTAATGATCAAACATACCGTATTGAGCGTGATTTTCTTGGTGAAAGGGAAGTTCCGAAAAATGTATATTACGGAATTCAAACGCTGCGGGCAGTGGAAAATTTCCCTATTACAGGATACAGGATCCATGAAGAAATGATTAGAGCTCTAGCTATGATCAAAAAAGCAGCCGCATTAGCCAATATGGATGTAAAACGTTTATATGAAGGAATCGGTGCAGTTATCATTCAAGCCTCAGATGAAATATTGGAAGGGAAGTGGCACGAGTATTTTATTGTTGATCCAATTCAGGGTGGCGCTGGTACATCTATGAACATGAATACAAATGAAGTTATTGCAAATCGTGCTCTTGAACTACTTGGTTATCAAAAAGGAGAATATCAACGTTTAAGTCCAAACACTCATGTAAATATGTCACAATCTACAAATGATGTGTTTCCTACAGCTATTCATATTTCAACTCTTAATTTACTAAGGAAGCTCCTTGATACGATGAATGATATGGTGCATGTTTTCAAAAGTAAAGCCAAGCAATTTGATCATGTTATAAAAATGGGACGCACTCACCTCCAAGATGCTGTACCAATTCGTCTTGGCCAAGAATTTGAAGCGTATAGCCGTGTATTGGAACGTGATATTAAGCGTATTGAACAAACATGTCAGCATTTATACGAGGTCAACATGGGAGCAACAGCTGTAGGAACAGGATTAAATGCAGAACCTCGATATATTAAACATGTTGTAGAATACTTAGCAGATATTAGTGGACTTCCTATTGTTGGTGCAGAGCATCTTGTTGATGCAACCCAAAACACGGATGCCTATACAGAGGTGTCTGCTGCATTGAAGGTCTGTATGATTAATATGTCCAAAATTGCAAACGATCTTCGGTTAATGGCATCCGGGCCAAGGGCGGGATTGGGAGAAATTCATTTACCGGCGCGTCAGCCTGGTTCCTCCATTATGCCAGGAAAGGTCAATCCAGTCATGGGAGAGCTTATTAATCAAATTGCTTTTCAGGTAATAGGAAATGATCATACGATTTGCCTGGCATCTGAAGCTGGACAGCTAGAATTAAATGTAATGGAACCTGTGCTTGTTTTTAACTTACTACAATCCATTAGTATTATGAATAACGGTTTCAGAAGCTTTACAGATTATTGTTTAAAGGGTATCGAGGCAAATGAAGATAGAATGAGGAGATATGTGGAAAAGAGTGTAGGAATTATTACAGCCGTCAACCCTCATTTAGGATATGAAGTAGTCTCGCGAATAGCAAGAGAGGCCATTTTAAAAGGTAAATCTGTAAGAGAGCTTTGTATTCAGTATGATGTACTGACAGAGGAGGAACTTGATTTGATTTTGAATCCTTACGAAATGACTAATCCAGGAATTGCAGGGGGCTCTCTTTTTGATCGGAAGTAACACTAGTATTTCTACTAATCTAGTATATTCATAGTTAATAGATAACGAGAAAAAAATCTTTTGATTAAAATATTGTAAAATCATTTTATTATTGGAGGAATACGGGTGAGGGATATACGATTACCATCTATTTTAGAAATCATTTGTACATTAGGCTTGTTTTTAGTAATTGTTTTCTCGTTTACTGCATTTTTTGATTTACCAATCCAGTTGGCGCTTTTTATTTCGTGGTTTATTGTAATTTCACTTGGATTGAGATTAGGATTTCGCTATGAAGAATTACAGAAAGCCATTACAACAGGCATTTCAAATGGGCTTGAGGCAATATTGATACTTATTGCAGTTGGTGCACTTATTGGGACCTGGATTGCAGGGGGAGTAGTGCCAACGCTTATTTATTACGGATTGGAATTTATTCATCCAAGTATTTTCTTATTAGCTACATTAATTATCTGCTCAATCACATCTTTGGCGACAGGTACATCATGGGGAACGGTCGGAACGGCTGGAATCGCTATGATGGCAATTGGAGAAGGACTAGATATGCCTCTTCCCCTTGTAGCGGGTGCCGTTCTTTCTGGAGCATACTTTGGAGATAAACTCTCTCCGCTTTCTGATAGTACTGTACTTGCAGCATCCCTTTCAAAAGTAGAAGTTATTGCACACGTGCGTGCTATGTTATACTTAGACATTCCTGCCTACCTTATTACTGCAATTCTTTTTACTGGCGCAGGATTTATATATGGCGGAGAAGGTACTGATTTAGAAAAAGTAGAGTTTCTGAAGTCAGCACTACTTAATACATTTAATATTCACATTTGGATGTTGGTTCCTGCTATATTTGTTATTATCATGCTTGCTATGAAAAAACCTTCTGTTCCTACAATTGCTTCAGGAGCTCTGCTTGGAGCTATCTGGGCAGCAGTGTTCCAGGGTATGAATGTTACCGATGCTGTAGGTACTGCCTACAGCGGTTTCTCCATTAATACTGGTATTGAATTTATGGATAACCTTCTTAATCGTGGTGGAATGGAAGGAATGCTTGGATCGGTCGCTGTAATTATATTTGGATTAGGATTTGGTGGTCTGTTGGAACATTTAGGAGTAATCAAAGTGATTGTTTCCAAGTTTCAGGCTTACTTAACATCAGCTGGAAATGTAACCCTATCCACTTTAATTGTAGCATTCTTTGCTAATGTTTTTGGCTGTGCTATGTATGTTTCATTAATTTTAACTCCTAAGATTATGGGAGAAAGCTATGACAGATTAAATATTGATCGAAGAGTATTAGCACGAAACTCTGAAGTCGGGGGGACATTAACCTCTGGTATGATCCCGTGGTCTGACAATGGGATTTTCATGGCGGGGATTCTAGGCATTTCCACCTTTTCTTATACTCCATTTATGTGGTTAAGCTTTGTTTCTATTATTCTTGCGGTAATTTATGGTTATACAGGAAAATTCATTTGGTATGTCCAACAGGAAAAGAATGAAGAACAGTTGCAACAAACAGCTAATTAAAATTTGGGGCATTTTTTGAGAAAAATAAGGTGGGGTTTAATAAAAAGAAAAAAGACAATATTAATTAGCAAGTAGGTACGATTTATTGGTAAGCTAGTTAGTAAAGGAGTTCGTTTAGAAATGAAGACATTACAAAAAGTACAAACTATTGTTCGTTATCAAAACCATGATAAAGTATTTTATGGGATTGTTGAGGATGACGAAATTATACAACTGTCTAGTGATTTTACTGAAATTGTAAACAATCAACTGAAATATGATAATGTAAGAGTTAAATATAGTGATGTAAAGATTTTGGAGCCAGTGACCCCTTCGAAAATCATTAATTTTGGCTGGACATATGCTGGACATGCAGAAGAGACTGGAGGAGAGGCTAATCGCAATGAGCCATTCCTGTTTTTAAAACCAACGTCTTCTTTGATTCCAGATCAGAGTGAAATTATTCTTCCGTCAAGTGAATTAACCAACCAGGTAGAAATGGAGGGGGAAGTAGCACTTGTTATTGGTAAACGGGGTAAAAATATAAAAGAAGCAGAGGCATTGGATTATGTTTTTGGTTGTACAATCTTTAATGATGTAACCGCAAGAGACCTTACTCAAACCGATCCACAGTTTACGCGAGGTAAAGGTTTTGATACTTTTGGTCCTTTGGGGCCGTATATTGTCACAGGAATAGATCCAACTAATTTAAGAATTGTTACAACTTTAAATGGACAAGTTGTACAAGATGGGAATACTAATCAGATGTCATTTTCAATCCCTTTCCTTATCAGTTGGATTTCACAAGTGATGACACTTGAGCCAGGTGATGTCATTGCTACTGGTTCACCTTCAGGAAGTTGTCCTATGAAATTGGGAGATACAGTAGTCGTTGAAGTAGAGAAGATTGGTAAATTGTGCAACCATGTAAAGTAGATATTATATGGAAGGCTATTTTAGGTACTAAGTCACCCTTAAATGTGCTCAACTGTAGAACCTTAAGATGTTAAATTGACTAATTTTAAAGCAATAAAAAAAACATAAAATTATAATTTTATCATTAGACTAACTGAGGCGATGCTTGAAGAAGTATCGCCTGAATATTTCCTGTATAGATCCTGTCTGATACTGTAATCTTTGAATTTGTTGGTAGTTTAGCGTTTTTTGTTTTTTTAATCTGCCTATTATTTCTGCTGTAGATTGCCGGGATATGAAGAAATAGCTCGATATAATCGCTTAATCGTTTCGATGTGTAATGCTTCATGGTAAAAGCTGAATAAAAATGCCTCACCAACTGTGTGAAATGTAATGCCTCCTCGATTTGTAAATGGAGTTGGCAGTTTTTCATGCAAACGTCCTGGAATAAAATTTTTGATTCTCGTTTTTTGCTCCGTCAAGACCTCTGCAAGCTCGGCAAATGATGGAGGCGTTACTTCCCATTCTGTCGGTTTCGTTCCAGCACTAAAAAGCAGCTCGTAATTTTTCGGAATGTTCATCTCTTCATTTGAAATTCCAAAGACGATTTTTTCCTGTACGAATGCAATGTGTCCAAAGTTCCAACGAATATTGTTGTTAAAACCTTTTGGAATGGTATGCGAAATTTCTTCCGGAATGTTTTTCATTGTTTGCTCAGTTATTCTACGCACGGTTTCCATATGACGAATAATGGTTTGTTCCAAGAAAAAGCCCTCCTTTTTTAATAATCTCTATATAGGCAATTCGCCGTCTTTACGTCTTTTTCCTACTATTAGGAATATTTTTATGTTCTATTCGTTAAGGATTCAATCGTATGGAACCAGCTGCTTAACTAGGTAAATGTGCTTCTTAATTGATTAAGGTAGAACCTAAGGCTTATATTAAATGAGCGTAATGAAATCATTCATATTCTTGGGGGTTCTTACCATCCGAATAATAAGAATTAAGATTTTTTAACCCGCTTAAGTGAATATGCAAATTTCAGTAGGATTAAAATGTATACTATATACAAAAAATGTTACTACTTATCATTGTTAATTAGATAGGCTATCCTAATTCTTGAAAAGAAATTTAATTTTTAAGGAGGAATAGAGGTTTATCACCGCTAAACAAAAAGCTTATAGATTAACTTGATATACCAAAAATTATTCTTACATATTGTAAAGGAAGTGATTGTATGCCCGCACTAAATGGGAAAACTGCTCTAATTACTGGGGCTGGTAGAGGAATCGGAAGAGCAACTGCATTGGCATTAGCAAAAGAAGGTGTGAATCTTGGCTTGATTGGTTTAAATATGACTAATCTTGAAGAGCTATCAAGCGAACTGCAACAATTTGATATAAAAGTGTCAGCAGCATCTGCGGATGTATCGGATCTTGAAGCTGTTAATCATGCTGTTGCTCATATTAAATCCGAACTTGGAGACATTGATATTTTAGTTAACAATGCAGGTATAGCTAAGTTTGGAGGCTTTCTTGATTTAACCCCGGAAGAATGGGAAAGAATCATTCGAGTAAACTTAATGGGAGTATACAATGTTACGCGAACTGTTTTACCTGGTATGATTGAAAGAAAATCAGGCGATATCGTGAATATCTCTTCGACGGCTGGACAAAAGGGAGCACCTGTTACAAGTGCTTATAGCGCTTCTAAATTTGGTGTTTTAGGTTTAACTGAGTCCCTTATGTTAGAGGTAAGAAAACATAATATCCGTGTTACTGCTTTAACACCAAGTACGGTTGCAACTGATTTAGCCTATGAAGCTAACCTTATTTCTGGGAACCCTGAAAATGTTATGCAACCAGAAGACTTAGCTGAACTTCTTGTAGCTGGATTAAAACTAAATCCAAGAGTTGTTGTAAAAACTGCGGGATTATGGACAACTAATCCTTAAATTAGCTCATTAAGCTACAGAGGGCAATCGGACGTTCATCATAAAATATATCTCCTACCTTAATGTAGCATGGGGATTATAGTTGATTCAAAAGCGAAGCAAACAAAAAATAGTCCCGAAAACACAATTGTTATCGTGTATCCGGGGCTATTTGACGTTTACTAGTGAAATATTTAATAGATGGAACAATCGCAATAGAGACTACTAGAACGCGGAACAATTGAAATGCTGTAACAATGGTACTGTCAGCATGAACTGACGCAGAAATGATCCCCATTTGATCGAGGCCACCAGGCACGATACTTAAAAAGCTCGTTTTAAAGTCGAGCGGATAAAATTGCATTATTAATAGAGCGAGGCCGAACGCACTTGCGATATATAGAAACGACGAAACGAACGCATAGAAAATCAGCTTTTTCGATAGGTGAAGACTCTCTTTTTTCATAAGCAATCCGATATAAATCCCCAGCACAATTTGTGCAACATGGAGTGCGCTTACCGGAATTTCTGGAATTTCGATAGTTGCAAGTTGTAAGCCCATAAATAAAAATACCGGACCAAGCATATAGCCGGTAGGGATTTTGATTTTCATGGCGATAAAGCCAGCCATGTAACTTAAAGCAAAAAACAATAAAAACGGCAACGTGTAATGCGCGTCTGAAACAGATGTGTTCGAGCTGCTGCTACCTACAACAAGCATTGGCACAAAGCCGACAATGCAGAGTACACGGAGCACTTGATAAAACGTAATCATCGTAATATGTTTACTGCCGTGTTCTTCAGCATAAGCAACAATTTGTGTCATACCACCAGGCACACAGCTAGTAAGTGCGGTAAGTTGGTCAACTTTCACACGTTTAACTATAATCCAGCTGATGAGAATAAATAAAATGATATAAAGGACATTTAATGAAATCATCGCAGGTAAATAAAGCCGAATATCTGCAAGTGCCTCAAGAGTAAAGGCATGGCCAATCGAATACCCAGCAATAACTAAACCAAAATTTCGAAAGTGCTTATTCCATTTTAAAGGAAGCGGGGACGTTAATTGTAAAACTAATATTGTTAGCAATGGCCCGAGAAGCCACGGCATTGGGATATGTAACAATTGAAAAACATAGGCGCCAATGACACCAAGTACTACAGTTAATAAATAGCTTTTGGCTATTGCCATAAAGGACACCTCAATTCATAAAAAACTTGTTCTATTATTTCATATTCATCCGATTTTTTAAAGGAATTGTAATGAATTTGAGGTAGATGCATCTTGTTTTACCGTGGCTATTCAAAATCGTTCACTATTTGAATATGTAAGGGAAAAGGATTGTATAGACGACTTTCTAATAGCTTTTGAGCATGTTGTATTAGCAGTTGCCAGTTGGAAAAGTAACAGCGGCGACTTTGACAGAAGAAGGGGTAGAGTGTTTGGTTGTACCAGATAATGGAATGATGGGAGCGGTGGTTATAGAGTTGTCACGTTTTTTTACAGCACTAATAGATGATGGAGGTAACGATCTGTAAAAATATACTTAGAAAACCGTTACATTATTTTTCTAGAGTATGATAAGTGGTACCAACGTCAAAAGACGTCTCTACAGATAATTGTAGAGGCGTTTTTTGATTGCGTGCCAAACTTGAACACCTTTATAAAGTTGTCTAGTTTAATGTTGAAGCTTTTCTCTAACGATAGGAAGAGTGCAGCATCTGAATGCTCCTCCAGATTTTATGATTTCCGTAATATCAACCTCAATGAGCTCGTAGCCTCTTTTTCTTAGTTCTTTGTTAACCTTTGTATTGACAGGCAGAGAAATAATCTTTTTATTTCCGATTGAAAGCACATTCGTCCCAAGAGTAAATTGCTCATCTTCCGTTACTTCAATTAAATCGTATCTAGATGCCAGCAGGTTCAATTGTTCTTTATTAATTTCTCCAGGAAAAATCAATGCTTCGTTCGGGGAAATGATATTAAATACACAATCTAGATGGAGGTAGGTATCAGTAAACGGAATGGGGATGACATCAAATTCAGGAAGAAGCTTCTGAAGCTTTTCAATAGACTCGATGTTTGTTCGTTCACTAACTCCAACATAAATCGTATTTCCATCTAACAGGACATCGCCTCCCTCTATTCGATCTCCTGTTAGATTATGAAAAGGTACATGTTTGTTTTGAAGCCATTCTTTCAGCACATTTTCTTCGCCTGTCCGGATGTCTGTACCCATCTCGGCTACAAAAACTTTCTCTCCGAGTGTAAATCCTATATCCCGAGTAAATACTTGCTCGGGATACTTGTTATAAGAGGGAAGTAGGATAACCTCTATTCCTAATTTTCTAAGGGCTGATACAAAATTAGCATGCTGAGTCATTGCGGTTTTAATATGGATGCCTTCATCTTCAAAATGTTTCTGTGTTTCATTAATAACGTCTTTAATTCTCATGTATTGTGGTTCACATAAAATAACTTGCTTCAAAGGATCATACTCACTGAAACAATTTGCTCTCATAGCTATCACTTCCTACAAAAAGTTCTAGTCATACTATCTCCTAAGTCTATTGAGATATACCATAAATTAAAAAGGAGTTTTAAGTGAAATCGTGACAGTCTTGCTATAATGGTTATTATCATGAACAAATAGAGTACGAATAGGAGCAGTATAGTAACTATGAATAAAACGATTGGAATTTTAGCACACGTTGATGCAGGAAAAACCACTTTTTCAGAACAGTTGCTTTATCATACTAAAGGTATTAAGAAGCGTGGGCGGGTTGATCATCAAAGTGCTTTTCTTGATAGCCATGAGATTGAAAAGCAGCGTGGTATCACTGTTTTTGCGGACCAAGGCATTTTTGAGTATGGGAACTCCACCTATTATTTAATTGATACCCCAGGACATGTTGATTTTTCTCCAGAAATGGAGCGGGCGATACAAGTAATGGATTTTGCTATTATTGTGATTAGTGCAGTAGAAGGAGTAGAAGGGCATACGGAGACGGTTTGGAACCTATTACAAAAACATCATGTGCCTACCTTTTTCTTTATTAATAAAATCGATCGAACTGGAGCAGATGTTGATCAGGTGCTAGATGAGATTCGCAATAATCTAACAGAAAATGTATGCGATATTTCAAAATCGTTCACTAATGGAAAGATGACAGATGAATTAATAGAATTTATTGCTGAGCGGGACGAAGAGGTTTTGGAGCATTTTATGGAAAAGGGATATGAACAAAATTTATGGTTTCAAAAAATGCAAAACATGATCGAAGTGACTGACATTTATCCATGCTCAAGTGGGTCTGCACTACAAGATATAGGGGTGGAAAGCTTTCTAGAAAAATTTGAATTATTGACGGTTACGCATTTCACTAATCATGAACCTTTTGCTGGTCGAGTCTATAAAATTCGTTATGATGAAACGGGTACAAGAGTGACTTTTATAAAAGCATTGAGCGGTTTGTTGAATGTTCGAGATGAAGTCGCCTATGGAGATGGAGAAATAGAAAAAATCACACAAATTCGTATGTTTAACGGAAACCAATATCAACAAATCAACCAAGTTTGTGCTGGAGAGCTTTTTGCTGTAACTGGACTTACTAGTGCCTCAGTTGGTGATGGAGTAGGTGCCTTAAAGGAAAAAGCGTCATACGAAATGGTACCGACGCTGCGATCTAAAGTTGTTTTTGAACCTCGAGTTCAGATAAAAGAGGCTTTAAAATATTTTCGTATGCTTGAGGCGGAAGATCCTTCTCTTAATGTAACGTGGGAGGAGCGTCTGCAGGAACTTCATCTGCATGTTATGGGGAAGATTCAACTAGAAATACTAGAGCAAATAGTACTGGAACGATTTGATTTAAAAGTAGCTTTTGAACAACCAGAGATTCTTTATAAGGAAACCATTGAAACAGAAGTTACGGGATACGGTCATTTTGAGCCGCTGCGTCATTATGCAGAAGTGCATGTAAAATTAGAGCCTGGAAAAAGAAACAGTGGAATCGCATTTGAAAGTGAGTGCCATATCGATGATTTATCAATTGGATTGCAAAATCTAGTAGGTCAACATATCTTTGAACGGGAACATCATGGTTTACTTACTGGCTCACCGCTAACAGATATAAAGGTAACGCTGTTGACAGGAAGAGCTCATAATAAGCATACTCATGGCGGTGATTTTCGGGAAGCAACCTATCGTGCTTTGAGACAAGGATTGGAAAAGGCTAGGAACACCCTGCTTGAGCCATATTACCATTTTAAGATAAAAGTAGATATTGACCAAATGGGCCGGGTTTTATCAGATATCCAAACTGCATATGGTCGCTTTGATCCGCCGATTACGGAAGGGGAGAAAGCGACCTTAACCGGAATAGTTCCTGTGGCTACCTTCATGGATTATAGCACGACACTTGCATCGTTTACACAAGGGAAAGGACGTATCAACTTAACTTTTGCAGGATATCATCGCTGTCATAATAAACAAGAAGTGATGGAACGAATCGGGTATGATAAAAATGCTGATCCTGAGTATATTTCCTCTTCCATTTTTTGTGCGAAAGGGCAAGGCTTTACGGTTAAATGGGATGAAGCTGAAGAAATGATGCATTGTTTATAGTGAAATAAGGTCGATTTCCTAAACGAAATGAGGCTGTCTTAAAAGGAAAATCCCGCGAATTTATCTAATAATCCCGCCAAATTCGTGAGGAATCTTGCCAATTTATCTGATAATCTCGCCGAATTCGGAGAAAATCTCGCCAATTCGCTATTTTTAAGTCAGCCTCGTTATCATGAGTTATTTCAATTGAGTATAAATTTGATGGTAAGCCGTTGCTTCTTTAACCATCCCTTTATTTTGATACATTTTGGATAGCTGCAATACAGGAGCAGGGTCGTTCGGATGAAGTTCCATTTCCCATGAGAAACATTCAATAGCTTCATCATATTGTTTAAACTCTGCATAATATTGACCTAATTCCAGCATGTGATCGGGATCTTCTAGTAAGGTTATCATTTTATTTATTTTCTGAATGATTGAAGAATGTGGAACAGATTTTTGAATCGGTAGAAGTTTTTCATGAACCGTTTTAAGCTCATAGGTTACTAGTAATTTACCAATAACCTGTATTAGTTTTTGTTCAGACTGGTTATCGTCATCTTTTAGAACGAGTTGTTGAATGACCAACATAAAGGTATCTAAATGAGAGGCGATAAATGAGGAATCTAAATGCTCCCATAATGAATGTAAGATGTCATCATAGGCAGTGGGGAGAGCATCAAGGAATTTTAATAAAAATAGAGCGGCTGTTTTATAACGCTCATCTTGAAGCATCTTGTCAATGATTGATTTTGTGCGAGGTAACACTTGAAACGGATTAATATTCAAATGGCCTAAAGTTAGGATCCACTTTTCCATTGAAATATACTGTAAGGCCATACTTGTATACTTCTCGACTGAATCCGTTTGAGAACATTTTTCTACTTTCTCCATCCATAGTAATACGATTTCTAAGAACGAGTCTTGTTTTCTCAATAAATCTTCTAGAATTTTATATTCATCAGGTTGAAATCGATTTTGGAAGCAATACCATTCGACAAAAAGAGGATCTTTTTGTTGAATGGCAGGTAGTGATGAGGAGCTGTAAAAATCTCTATAAGAATAAAAATCTAATGAATTCTTTATTTCTCTTGCTGAATTTAAATCGGGGGCAAAGTCCGCTAACATCCGAATAATTTGAAAAGCTTGCATAAAGTTACCGTTTCTTCTGTAGTGGTAAAAGATTTTGTAAATGACATTTGTTAGTTGTTCTTTTGAAAAATAGGAGTCTAGAGTTGTAGCGATGTAGGCAACTTCCGGAAGAGAATATTGCTGTTGAAGTTGAGAGAAAAGCTTGTTTTTATTTGGAATAGTGGCAGTTTCGCCGGGGATTAAAGCGGGTAGAAATGGATGATTTGCATGTAAGACAATACCGATTTTACATATTTTATCTATAAATGAGTCTTTCTCTACTTTTTCTAATTGTTCACCATATACAAGAGAATTTTTATAGTAAATAAGATAATAATTTTCGTTTAAAGAGGTTTGTACTTCTATCATCGTACATCGTGAGAATACGACTGCTTGTTTCACTTTCCCTTTTGATAGTTTCTTTTTTTCTTTGATGGAAATTTCAGTTGGCATTATAAGTTCATTATTCATATCTAACACAGCCCCTTATGATCGTCTACAGTAAAAATTAATTGTTATCTCATTATAACATAGCATTTTTCTAATTTTCAGAGGGAGCTAGATTGCAGAATAAGAAAGTCAAGTAATTTTGTTTAAAATCAACCACGGTGAACCGTATTATGTCTAAATGAGGTTTTTAACTATTCTCTAGTAGTTCCAAGACGTTCTAATCTTAACTGAACAAGGCTATTCTTACGTCAAGACATTAACACTCACATATCAATCTATAGATATACTAAAGATTAAAATGAGTTGTATACCTTAGGGACTCTATCCATACAAAAAAGAGCTTGTCTACAGTGGAATAACAATATTTTTAAATTAATCTAATAAAAAACAATCTATTCACATGAACGACATTTCGCAGAACTTGTGTTTTATTGAACATTTCTCCTCTATTTCTAAAACATGCTATGATAGATTATAAGTTAGATTTTGACACCGTCTAGAATGTGAGGTTCATGATGATTACCAATACAAAAGAATTGAAATCCCAATTGAATAAGTTAATTAGCGATCCCGATTTTTTACGATTACAGGAATCTTTTGAAAAAGAAAGTTTGTTTCAATTATTAGGTTTTGGACACCGCGAAACCATGCATAGTGCATTTATTAGTTGGCTACTGTCACCGACTTCTTCGTTAAATTTAGGCTCATTCCCACTGAAGCGTTTTCTCTACTACATTTGTGAAGAGAACGTTTCGAATATGAAAACAACTATTGATTTTGATTTGATTGAATCGGATGCACTGGAATTAGATAAAATGGAAGTCGCTACTGAGGTAACAGCTTCTGCCGTTGATCCGGATACAAATACGAAATTAAATGCCCGATTTGATTTATATTTAACGAACGACTTTGTACGAATTATTGTGGAAAATAAAGTATTATCACGTGAAAATAAAGATCAAACCGAAACATATACAAAAATTTTAAACAATTTGGATGACTCGTATACATATGATTTAAAGGTATTTTTATCTCCTGATTCTACGGTAAAACCAAAATGTCCGGAGTTTATTCAAGTCGATTATCAAGGACTATATGATTTTGTCATTGTACCTTGCTTAAACCATCCGAAAATTTCAATTGCGAATAAAAACCTTTTAGAGCAATATGTCCATAACTTACGCATGGTATATAGAGGAGTGAATAAACCCATGGCAAAAGTAAACGATGAATTATGTATCGCCATTTATAATAAATATAAAGATGTATTAGATGAAATCTTTGATGCCGTAAAAAATGAGACACCTGAAAAACGGAAAGTCAAAACTTCTTCTACCGTTCGTACATCGAAAATATTGTGGAATGAAATCTATCCTCGTCTAAATGAAGACGAGAAATATTTAGAGTCTACTTATGGAAACACAATCACAAAAGCAGAAATCGACTTAACTAGCGGTCATATACTTTTCCAAAGTAAAGAATACAGCAGTCTTTCAAGTGCCGCAATTGCAGCGGTTAATTCTATAAAAGGTGAAAACTATACAGACCGTTACAATGGATTTGAATTCTGGAGCATCGTCTATCCAAATGGTGAAAAGAAAAAACTATCTGAGGTACGTGCTGATATCGCATTAGCACTCGCACAAGATGAGGAAGATTAAAAAGAAGACAAGTCTTAATAAACAACGCTCAGAAAATTGTTTCTGGGCGTTACTATTACTGGTTTATTCCATTAAAGCTCCTTATTGAATAAAAGACCCGTTCTTGTTTAATGGGGAGGTATAACAAGAGAAAAAGTCTCTGCATCTTCTTAATTTCTATATAGAACATTAAAGATTTTCTGTATATTTTTAATTATAAATAGATGGTTACCTTTTTTATGTTAGTCTGCTCATTACTTTAAGTGCATTCCTTCACAA
>NZ_JBALMU010000002.1:60355-84645 GCF_036962285.1 Bacillus sp. JJ634 | reverse complement strand
GGAGGGATTTATATGGATGTATTTCTTACTTGTTTAACTTCCACGATACACTTGATATCCCCAAGGAGAAACAAGCAGGGGTACGTGATAGTGGGACGCAGGATTGGAGATTCCGAACCGGACTGGGACTTGTTCTAGAAAAGGAGGATCTGGTAAAACTACTTCCTTATTTCTGAAATATTCACCAATATAAAAGAGTAGTTCATAGCTTCCTGCTGTGACCTCCTCATCTGAAAGCAGGGGAGCGTCACAGCGTCCATCTCCATTCGTAACAGCTGTACGAATAAGTTTTCGTTCGTTCGATGTTGGTTCGAAATAATACAGTTCAATTTTTACGTTAGCAGCGGGTTGGCCGTGGGATAAATCGAGAATATGTGTTGTTAAGCCTGTCATAAGCGCTCCTTATTAGTAAGATTATGGTTTGCTGCTGCTGCAGCTTCGTTTTTCATGGTCGTTTTTTCAAGTAGCCGCAGTTTGGCTATTTGGTAAATTTGTAATAACGCTGTTTCGAATTCCACTTCTGCTGGATTGTCAATTCTTGTGTTCATCGCTTCATAAATTTGATGTTTATCTTTGCCGCGAACAGCGATGATGAATGGAAAGCCAAATTTAGATTGGTAATGTTGATTTAATGTAAGAAAGTTTTCGTATTCTGCAGGAGTCAGATTTTGTAATCCAGCTCCTTGCTGTTCATTGATGGAATCTTGGCTCATGTGCACTTTTTCGCCGAGATTAGGGTGAGCTTGGATGAGTGTGAGCTTTTCTTGAGTGGGGGCGTTTTTAACAATGCTCACCATATGTTGATGCATCTCTTGGAAGGAAGAGAATGGTTTAGCGTTATATGCTTTTTCGGCAATCCAAGCTGAATGTTCAAATAAATCGCCGAACAGTTGGACGAACTCCTCTTGGCTTGTTTGATTGATGGTTTCAAGAGTTAACATATATGGTGGCTCCTTTTAAGAAATTTTAGATGATAATTCGACTTGTTGAGAGACAGGATCTGCCTGCTTTGTTTTTCCGATTTGATCACTCATAATAAAAATCCTTCTTGAAATAAATATTACCTTTTTTTACATAATATGTTATTGGTGTTTACATATTAATAAATATTCTGAAAATTGTCATTAGATAATATAGACAATATTCATCTAGTTATCTAGGCGTTTTGTCTAAGTGTGGGATAAAAAAGAAAGACTTCTAAGTTAGAAAAATCTAACTCAAAAGTCTCTCCTACAGATTTAATAATGTTTTAATTCGCAGAGCAATTCGGATTTGAAGGGTTGTATCGGCATCTTTTAAACTTTTTCCTAATAAATCCTCGCATTTCTCTAACCGGTATATGACTGTATTTCGATGTACATATAGACGTTTAGCTGTCTCTGAGATTTGACAGTGAGTTTCTAAATAAACAGACATGGTTTGCAGCAGAATATTCTCTTCCTCTTTATTCGCTGTAGTAAATCCTTGCAAGGTGTAAGTATAGAAGTTTTTAAGATCCTCTTGAGGAATAGCGCGTAATAATTCGATAATGTCCTTTGTTCGATAAAAGCTAATATATTGCGTTTTTCGTGAAAGGCTGCCTTCTTTTAGAGCGCTCTTTGCTTCTATGAAGGCGTTTTTTATATGAAAGAAATTTTGACTAAAGTTACTAACTCCGAATGAAATCGTTGTTTCAAAGTGTGTGGAAATCTTCGTTTGAAGTTCGCTCAATAGTTCGGTAATGAAGTCCATCGTGTCACTTGAAACTTCTTCTCCTTCATATAACAGAATGCATAGCTTTCCTTTTGAGAAAAAGTGAATGGAAATCGTTGAATCGAACAACTCTTCTTCAATGAATTCAAAAATCGTATCTATTTTTTGTTGGAGTTTGCTATAACTAGTGTTTGTATTTGTTTCATCTAACTTGCCGACTAAGCATATGTACGGTTTGTTCACTTGTATGGAAAATTCTTTTGCGCGATTTGTAATTTCCTCCTGGGATGAGAAAGCATCTTCTAGAAAATGAGTAAAAAAATCATTGCGAACACTACGTTCATGTTGTTTGAGTGTATGTTCTTGCATAAGGGCAAAAGAAATGACATTGGCAGCTTGTTCGATTGTTAGTGTAGTAAGGTGATCGGACCCTTTAATTTCTCCTAAAATAGCTAAATAGCCAAAATTTTTACCGCTTGTATAGATAGGAAAGACGGAATAGGTTTGCTGGTTAAAGAGAACGGAAAAAGAAAGGAACGTTGTCTTTGAGGTGGAAAAACTAAACCCTTCTGTTAGTAAATGCTTGATGATGGTGAGAGTTTTGGAGTTTGAGTTTGGCTGTGAAGTTGGTTTTAGGTATTGGTTAATTAATGTAATAGGAAAGCCAATCATTTCTGATAAACGATCTAATAATTTGGGAATTCCTTTTCCATCCATGATTAAATTAGTGAATTGTTTATGTGTTTCCATGACATACGTTAATTCATTGGCTCTTTGATTAAGGATTGCATGGAGGGAGTGATTGACAATTTCGCCGAGTGATTGTTCCAATGGGAGCTCTATGATAGGAAAGGCTAATCGATTAGCTGTCTCGATAACTTTTTCAGGTACTTCTTGAACGAAGCGTTTTGTTTTAATACCAAGTCCAGCACAGTTTTGTTCAGCCATAGCCTCGACAAGCTCGAGAAGGGCATCTGGGTGGTCTTTTAAATGATAGGCTGTTGTGACGAGCAGCTCGTTTGGTTTGAGATAAGGGATGATATCGGGTGCATCCATCATATTGACGGTAAAAACTTCGCGTTCCATTCCTGCTAATCCGGCGATGAGATTTGTGTTGGCTAAGATGGGAATTTGCAATAATTCGGCAATCTTCATAACGAACCTCCTTAGTGTGCTAAAAATAAAATTTCTTTTATATTATCATACAATTCCTTTGGTATATCTTCCAAAATGAACTTTTTCGATTGTGGAAGTTTACAAAATAGCACCTTATGTAAGAAAACCTAACATTTAATGGTGATTTTTATTCTGAATTTTGATACTATTTAGAAAAATTAAATGAAGGGAAGCGAATACGGATGAATGAATCTATGGCGATAAAAAAGAAAAAAAGGGTCACTCCGATGCCGAAACAGTGTACGTTTAGTGCGGAAGATTGGAACGTTTTATCTCAATATTGGTATCCGGTGGCGACGATTGAAGAAGTGACGGAAAAGCCAATCGGTATTAAGTTATTAGATGTTCATCTTGTGTTATATCGGGCGAATGGAAAGATTATTGTCGCACGTGATTTATGTCTCCATCGTGGTGTTCCACTTAGTATGGGGTGGGTGGAAGGAGATGACATCGTTTGTCCTTATCACGGATTTCGTTATGGGCCTGAAGGAAATTGTACATCTATTCCAGCTCATCCTGATGCGAAAATTTCTCCCCGTCTTTGTATCACCATTTATCCGACTGTAGAGCGCTATGGGTTAGTCTGGACCTCGCTAGCTGGAGAGGAGGAGAATATTCCGCCGCTTGAGGCGTGGGATGATGAAAAATATTTGAATATTTTACCGCCGTTTATTGATATTGCAGGATCTGCTGGTCGTCAAATGGAAGGATTTTTAGATGTGGCCCACTTTGCTTGGGTTCATTCGGAAAGCTTTGCTGACCGAAATAATGCATTTGTTCCAAGCTATAAAGTAGATAAAACAGATTATGGTTTGCATGTCGAGTATGTAAGTACGGTTAGCAATTATGGCAAGAGTCAACAACATTTAGAGCCGCCCGGTTTTAAATGGTTACGAGTGTTTGATGTATATCCTCCTTTTGCTGCTCGTTTGACTGTTCATTTTCCGAATAAAGAGAAGTTGTTTATTTTAAATTGTGCAAGTCCTGTTTCTGCCCGTCAAACGCGCATGTTTTCCCCAATGGCAAGAAATTTCGATAAAGATGCACCGATTGAAGATACGTACGAGTTTAATTTGCAAATTTTTAATGAAGACCGTGAAATGGTGGAAAATCAAAAGCCCGAAGAGTTACCTTTAGACCTGCAAGCGGAGGCTCATATTGCAGCAGATAAAACATCGATTAATTATCGTCAAATTCTGAGACAAATGGGATTAGGGGAGAATTATACGAGTTAATTTGTATGAAGAGGGTGTCCTATAATCTGTAGGCACGCTCTTCTTTGTAACCTTGGCTATGTTAAACGATATCGCTCATTAATCGCTTTATGCAATTCAGCTTTAGCATTGGTTAGATTGCACAAAAAGATAAACAAATTCGCATATATTTGCTAATGAAGCCTGCGATGCTAAAACGTAAAATAGTAGTCAACTACAGAACAGTTGAAGGGAAGGATTGTGATGGCGATACCGCTAGAAACTATTTCAGGGAAAAACAATGTTGTCTCAATGATTGAATGGCTGGCTTCCTTTGGAGCTACAGCAAATGGAGGCGTCACTCGTTTACTATATTCGAAAGCATGGATTCAAGCACAGCAAGCATTAAAAGCAGAAATGAAATTGATTGGACTCGATGCATATTTTGATAGTGTAGGGAATTTATTCGGTCGATTAGACGGAACTGAATCAGATGGTAAAGCAATCTTAACAGGCTCTCATATTGACACGGTTGTTGATGGTGGAAAATATGATGGGGCTTACGGGGTTATTGCCAGTTTACTAGCTGTAAAAAGATTGAAAGCTAGGTACGGAACACCGAAAAAAACAATTGAGGTCGTGTCTTTATGTGAAGAAGAAGGAAGTCGTTTTCCATTAACATTTTGGGGTTCAAGAAATATTCAAGGTGCATACAGTCTGGATCAAGTACGGGTTGTAAAGGATTCAGAAGGGGTCCTATTCCTTGACGCTATGAGGGAAGCGGGTTTTCCTCCGGAGAATTATCAATCACCTAAACGTCAGGATATTGAACGATTTGTTGAGGTTCATATTGAACAAGGTATTGTGTTAGAGAAGAATAAGAAATCATTAGGCATTGTAAGTCATATTGTTGGTCAACGTCGTTTTACGGTCGCGATTGTTGGTGAAAGTAACCATGCTGGAACAACACCGATGTATTTTAGAAAAGATGCTGTCAGCGTTGCTTCGGAGCTTATTACTTTTTTAACAAAGCGTGCACAAGAAATCGATTCATATTTAGTAGCAACGGTTGGGAAGATAGCGGTTAAGCCGAATGTTCCGAATGTAGTTGCTGGAGAAATCGAATTTAGTCTAGATATTCGTCATCATCAAGAAGAAGTGTTACAGCGATATTGCCAAGAACTCTTTGCATATATGGAGGGAAAAGTAGAAAAAGCAGGTATGACCATTACAATTTCGAAATGGATGGATGTAAAGCCTGTTGAATTGAATCATGAAATGAATACAGTAATTCAACAATTGGCTGATACACATCAGATTTCCTATCAAAATATGATAAGCGGCGCTGGACATGATTCGCAAGTATTTGGAAGTTTCTGTCCAACGAACTTAATTTTTATTCCTAGTCATAATGGAATTAGCCATTCTCCAAGAGAGTTTACGAGCGTTGAAGATTTAGAAACAGGAATCGAGATTTTAAGTGAAATATTATATAAATTAGCGTATTAAGGGGAGCTGACAATCATGAAATATTCTGAACTACATACCCCGCTAAGAACGATTATGACGCCGGGGCCAGTTGAAGTTGATCCACGAGTGCTACGAGCAATGAGCACACCTATATTAGGACAATTTGATCCTGCTTTTACAAACATCATGAATGAGGTTATGGAGATGCTTCGTCAACTTTTTCAAACGAATAATCGTTGGGCATTTCCGGTAGATGGGACATCAAGGTCAGGAAACGAAGCGGTTCTTTGCAGCATTATTGAACCGGGAGATCGTGTATTAGTACCGATTTTTGGTCGATTTGGTCATTTGTTTGTCGAGATTTGCGAACGTTATGGTGCTGAAGTACACACGATGGAATGTCCTTGGGGAGAAGTATTTGAACCGGAGGAGGTTATTGAGGAAATTAAAAAGGTTTCACCGAAGATCGTGGCGCTAGTTCATGGGGAAACGTCAACAGGGTGCATGCAGCCATTGAAGGAGATTGGTCAGGCGTGTCGAGAGCTAGATGTTCTTCTAGTCGTTGATGCGGTTGCTTCCATTGGCGGTACAGATATTAAAGTAGATGAATGGTGTATTGATGCTATTATCGGCGGTACTCAAAAATGTTTATCGGTACCATCTGGTATGGCACCGATTACGTATAACGATAGAATTGAAAAAATTCTGTCAGAAAGAAAAAAAGTAGAGCGCGGGATTGCGACAGCGGAGGACTTGCAACAAGTTCGAAAGGGCATACCGATTAAAAGTAATTATTTTGATTTAAGTATGCTTCAAGATTATTGGGGACCGCGCCGCTTGAATCATCATACAGAAGCAACCTCAATGTTGTACGCGCTTCGAGAAGGACTACGCCTCGTTTTGGAAGAAGGGCTAGAAGAGCGATTTGAGCGTCATGCCTTTCACGAATCGGCATTAGTTGCCGGTCTAGAAGCAATGGGGTTAACCTTGTTCGGAAGTCGCAAACATAAGCTGCCTTGTGTCACGTGTATCGAAATTCCTTCAGGCATAGACGGGGAATCCGTACGCAATATGTTATTAAATCAATTTGGGATTGAAATTGCGTCTTCATTTGGACCGCTTCAAGGAAAGATTTGGAGAATTGGAACGATGGGTTATAGCTGTCGAAAGGAAAATGTTTTGTTTGTACTAGGTGCTTTAGAGGCGGTGTTATTGCGCCACGGTTTTGGAGTGAAGCGAGGAGAAGCATTACAAGCCGCTCTTAATGTTTACATGGCAGAAGTGAAAGAGTCTGTGAAGGAGGAGTAAGAGTATGGAGACATACGATTTAGTTATCCGTGATGGCTTAGTTGTTTTACCGACGGAAGTTAAACGAACGAATATTGCGGTGAAAGATGGCGTGATTGTTGAGATTGCCGATCATCTTGTTGGGGAGGCTGCAGCGGAATGGCGTGCAGATGGTCAATATGTTTTTCCAGGGATGGTTGATGTTCATGTTCATTTCAGTGAGCCGGGACGTGCGCATTGGGAAGGATTCGAAACAGGATCGCAAATGATGGCAGCAGGAGGCTGTACAACGTATTTCGACATGCCGCTGAATGGGATTCCTTCAACGGTACATAAAGAAGCATTGCTTGAAAAAGCGAATATGGCTGCTCGAAAATCATCTGTTGATTTTGGACTATGGGGCGGACTTGTTCCGGGAAATATTGCGGATTTAAGAGAGCTTGCGGAGTCCGGAGTAGTAGGATTTAAAGCCTTTCTTTCAGCGTCTGGTAATGAAGAGTTTGAACGAGTGGACGATCTAACCTTATTGAACGGGATGAAGACGATTGCTTCATTAAGAAAAGTATTGGCATTGCATGCTGAAAGTGAAGCAATCACAAACTGGTTACAAGCAGAAAAAGTTCAGGCTGGGCTAGTCAGTGCAAAGGACTATGCTGCTACAAGACCGGTGCTTGCGGAAGTAGAGGCTGTAGAACGAGCATTAACGTATGCAGAATTAACGGGATGTCCGCTCCATTTTGTTCACATTAGCAGTGCGGCGGCTGTTGAAAAAATTGAGCAGGCGAAAAAACGAGGGCTTAATGTTACAGTAGAAACTTGTCCGCATTATTTACTATTTAATGATGAGGCAGTGGTAGAAAAAAGAACGGTTGCAAAATGTGCCCCACCGTTACGATCTCAATCTGAACAAGAAAAGCTTATCGAATTATTTAAAGAAGGCAAATTTGATATGATTTCTTCCGATCATTCACCTTGTCCGTATGAATTGAAGGATCCGGCTGTTCATAGTTTTTTCGAAGCTTGGGGAGGAATTAGCGGCGGCCAATTTTCATTGCTGTCCGTCATTCAATTGGCAATCGAGCATGATATTCCTTTTTTCAAAATAGCTGAAGTAACTGCTGCTGCTCCTGCAAAAAGATTTGGATTATCGGCTGCGAAAGGGAGCATACAGGTCGGAATGGATGCTGATTTTGCCATTGTTTCCTTGAATGAACCGTTTATGGTGACAGAGGATCGATTCTTTGCGAAGCATAAGCAAACGATTTATAACGGTCATACATTTCCTTGTACAGTCGTCGCCACAATGAATCGTGGACGTGTTGTGTATCATAGAGGAAGCTTTAGTAAATATAAAGGAAAATGGATGAAGAACAAGCGAAAGGAAGAGCAGGCTATTATTTTTAAATAGAGTGAAACCTCCGTATATGAAAAAAGTTAGAAACTCTTCATACTCGCTAACATCTAATTGATATGTATGTAGAAAGCTTTCATCATCCATTGACCAGTGCTAGGGAAGTATTTTGACAGGTGTTGCATATGGCTATTATTGAGCTGTTGGCTCCTTAATTGAGTTGCAAAAAACGCATGACATTTTTTGTGTCATGCGTTTTTTGATAAGGAGTGATGTATTATTTTCGCCAAAAATTCGTGAATTCTGCTTTATCCTTAATATTAAATTCAATCATTTTCTCAAGTGATTCGTAATTTACCGGCTCATCCCACAGAATTCGAAATAAGCCTCTGGTAGCGCTGTAATTAGCTTGTGCAATGTCATCGGCAAAGTGCGCAATGCCTACTTCTTCGGGTGAATTTTTAAATCATTTAAGGAATGTTCATATGTAGTACACTTTGTCATAAAGTCTTCGAACATTTTACAATCATCGACACTTATGTGAGCGAATTTATGAATTTTTCTGCTTGTATTTATTACACGCCTTAACCGTTGAACTTGTAAGAAATTACTTTATAGCACCCATCGATTTTATGTCTATGTCTACGGAAACATTAATGTTTGATTCCGCCAGAGCTTCACCCCAATGCTCCTCAACTTTTTTATAGTGTTCATATTGATAGGCTCTCGCATAAAGTCCTAGTCCGATAGGATCGATTTTATTTTCTTGGATTTTCTTAATAAGATCCACAAATCGAGAGTTCAATTCTTTCTCAATCATCTTCTCCAATTCATTTTCTTTTACCCTATCTACAGGAAATAATCGTTCTATAATAGTTACGGTCATATGAATGTTATAGTTGAAATGAAATTTATCTCCATCGTATTTGGTCTTTACTTTAGATTTAACTCGACTAACATCTATACTTAACTCGTTCTTATTAAAGATTCTTCCCTCATCATCTAACGATTTCACCGGAATAGTAAAGGTTACTTCTTGCTTCTGTTCATCCTTTAAGATAAGCAGGAGTGACGAATCTTGGATACTGAGAGTGTCAACATACTTTCCATTCTCATTCAACAATGACACTCCAACGAATTCAAGATTTTTTTCTTTTTTTATTTCCGAAATCGAAGGAGTTAATCCCTTCTCGTACATTTGTCTATGAAGCACCTGAAGAGTGTTATTTACAGTTCTTGATCTCTCATTGTTTTTATCAATACCTTCCTTCAAATGCAAAGCTAATTGTGGTTTATCTGCTGGTTCATAAAAAATAACGTCAGATACGGGACCGTCGACTACAATGACTCTTGTATTTATGGAAAAATTAGGATTTCGGTATACTGTATCCAAGATAGAAAACCAATCTTCATGTTCTAGTACTCGTTTTCCTAACAATAATACTTGAATTTTCGCAGCAGTGACCTCTCCTGTTGACAAAGCATCGAAATATTTCCTGGATTCCCGTATTGATTTTGCCTTTAATTGATATGTTTCAATCTTTTTCTTGGCATCTTTATTAAACACTGGACTTGATTCAGAAATGATTAGATTATTCTCATCATCAAGATCAACACCAAGTATCAAGGAAATCGTTAAATCCTCTAGAGGGATATGTCTTCCACAGCTTGAAAGTATCGCAATAAGAAAAACGAAAAGAATTGCAAGACACATGCGTTTCATTTGATTGTCCTCCTTTTAAAAATCCCGTGTACCCAGACATATCCCCATAAACATAAAGGAAAAGCAAACGCAAGGATCATTCCAACTTGTTCTATTACTTGTTGAAGGAGGGTATTTCTATCGAAATTAGGAGGAAACAAAACAACAAATGCAAGCTCAATTAGTAAAAACCAGGCTAAATGTCTACTATGATCTTGTTTTCCAACCAACTGACTTGTACAAAATACTGTCATAAACATGAATGGCAGGACCGTTGTAGACATCACAAATAAATAAAAGGAAAAAAACACAATTTCCAGTCTTTCGATAAATTTAAATTCAAGTACCTTTAACATCTCAATTGCAGGTTCATTATATATGGTAATTTCATCAGGACTATAAAAGGCAAAGGCTCCTATGGTTATCATCAAAAACGCGAGCAACGAAAGTGTATTAGCAATCACAACTCCCATAGAGGCTTTCTCCTTCTTTTGTAAAAAAGGATAGAGGAAAAACGCTATTTCAAAACCTATAAAAGAAAAAATGGCCGTTTTTACAGTAGTAAGAATTGGCACCCATCCTTCCTTAAGAACAGGAAGTAAATGAAGCCACTGGGCATATTTCAAAGGAATTAAATAAATGATAAGCGTCCACAATGTCATGAAAAAAACGAATTCAGAATACCTGCCTAATATAACGATGTTTTTTCTAGCAATTTGATAGCTAGGAATCGATAACAGCAAAATTAATATATATACCTCGGTACGGGGTAAAATCCATGCTTGGATAAAGAGAGCTTCTCTAATAAAAATAACATGAGCCAATAAAGCAAAATACAATGCAAATATGATGGTAGCTACCCTCCTGACCCATTTCCCAAAATAATGGGTTAAAAGATCCAGGATTGTTCCATTCGGGTATTTCTTCATAATTTGAATGATGATTAAACTAGCCATTGTCGCAAGAAACCAAGAAATGATGATGACCATCCAACCATCTGTCCCTGCTTTTTTAGCTAATTCACGTGGCAGTGTTAATACGCCAACCCCCATTTGTACCCCGTGAATCAATAAAATAAATTGCCTCAATGTAATTTTATTGTTTATGTTTTTCATCACTGTTCGTCACCCTTTGGACGATTGGAATTTGCTTTTATCATTTGAACGGCTTTTGTGCTTAAAGGGCGCTTATTGATTGACCACTGTGGAAATCGAATAAATACATCCTTCCAATCTGGAAATCGTAAAGGTGCAATTGGACTGCCATACGGAGTTCCTAAAGATTCAAGCGCAATGAAATGCCCCAGTAAAATCATTAAACCAACAGTAAGTCCCACAAATCCGAATAACGAAGCAAGTATCATCATCGGGAACCGGACGATTCGAATGGCTGAACCCATTTCATAGTTGGGAATAATAAAAGAGGCTACGGCTGTCAAAGCTACAACAATCACCATGATATTACTTACAATTCCTGCCTCCACAGCTGCTTGACCAATGACGATACCGCCAACAATCCCTACCGTTTGTCCAATTTTAGTTGGAAGTCGAATCCCTGCCTCTCTTAGCATTTCTAGAGTAAGCTCCATAATAAATGCCTCAATATAAGGGGGAAAGGGAATCCGTTCTCTTGATGCGCCTACGGACAATAGCAGCTTTAAAGGGATGACTTCAAAATGAAAGGAAATAATTGCGATATATGTAGCAGGTAGAAATATAGCCATAAAAAAACCGAAATATCTCATTAGACGAATAAAAGAAGCGACCATCCAGCGGGAGCTATAATCATCTATTGTTTTGAAGAAAGAATCGAATGTTACGGGTCCGATCATTACATTCGGTGATCGGTCTATCACTGTTGCGATTCTTCCTTGTAAAATCTCTGAAGCCGCAAAATCAGGACGTTCTGTTAATAATAGTTGCGGAAAAGGAGAGTATGGATGATCTTCAATGTATTCTGCAAGTACACCCGCGTTTATAATGCTATCGACATCCACTTTCTGTATTCGTTCCTCAAGCTCCTTCAACACTTCTGGATTTGCGACATCTGCTAGATATAGAATAGAGAGCTTCAATTTTCCCCTTTTACCAACAGTCATTTCCTTTATTTTCAGTTCCCGGTTGCGAATATGGTTACGAATTAGCGCAACATTATCACTTCTGGTCTCGGTAAATCCAACATGTGGTCCAGTTAGGGAAGATTCTATTGGTGTATCTTCAATAGGCCTTTTAGGAAAATTAGTCGTATCATATATATAGGCTTCTGTACGTTTATCTACAAACAAGACGCATTCACCATTTAAAATCGCTCTCTCAATTTGTGGCCACGTATTCGTTTCTTTGATGTGACCAAGTGATATCCTTAAATCAGCTTCACTATTATTCTTGCCATCCTCAAATAAAAGTGGGTTCAGCACATGATTAAAAATTGTCGTACTATCGGTTATTCCACTCAAATAAACTAGTGCTGCTTGGTTCTGTGTTTGCTTTATCACTAAATATCTCACAATGAGATCTGGTGTATCACAAAAAATAGAATGAAGTTCTGCAATATTGTCCATTAATTCGGAGCTTATCGGACCTTGGTGAAGGATATTATTAAGTTGTGGCGAAGAACTGGGTTTCTTATTGTACCTTCGAAAAAATAGCATTAAGGATTCCCACCTAATATTATGATGATTTAGTTTGTATCTTAGGTTGGAAAATCATGCATTTGTTTCCCTTTTAAAAGCACATTATGTCATAACCGTAATAGCAGTTAGAAGGATAGTGTTGGTTAACCGTGTTATATCGTATAGTTTCTTATGTTAAAATAGAGGTAACAAAAGATTGACTCTTCTATTTGCGATATTATACGATATAACGAGTTAATAGGAATATAAGAACGGTAAGCGGGGGTGTGCCTAGATATTCAAATAGGGGCTCCTTCTTTTATGTATGTGAAAGGACAAACAATATGGAAGACATCATTCTTAGTATGATTGAAGCGTTTAAATCATTATCTTATTTTGGCGTTATGCTCGCTTTATGTTTTGAATTTGTGCCGGCTGAGTTGGTGCTGCCTCTTGCAGGATACTGGGTGTATCAAGGTGATATGAACTTATATGTCGTTATTCTCTTTGGAACTATCGGGGGGGTACTTGGTCCTTTGACGCTTTATGCGTTAGGAAGATATGGGGGACGCCCGCTTGTTAAGAAGTATGGAAAGTATTTTTTAATTAAGGAAGAACAAATCGATAAAGCGGATCGCTTTTTTGATAAGTATGGTGCAAGCATCGCTTTTTTTGGGCGCTTTGTTCCAGGGATTCGGACTGCGATTTCATTGCCATGCGGCATCATGAAGATGAGCGTATGGAAGTTTTGTGTGTATACTTTTTTTGCCATGCTGCCAGTAACCGCCGCTTATGTCTATTTAGGATATAAACTTGGACCGCGTTGGGAGCAGGCTGGTGAAATTTTCTCTCAATATGCAAACTATTTATTAATTCCGATTTTCTTATTTGTTGTTTGGCTTATTGTGAAAGCGAGAAAAAATAAACAGAAAGGTGCCTAAAAAGAGGCACCTTTTTGGTTTCCTTAGAAGCAGCCGCCAAATCCCCAACTAGCACCAATAATAATTAACAAAATAAATAAAACAACTAGCAATGCAAAGCCAGAGCCGTGTCCACCACAGCCTCCATCAACATGACCACCCATTTGTGCATTCCTCCTTTGAAGCCTAGAATACATTCATACTATGCCAACTAGGCTGGATTGTTTATCTTATCGGGAAAAATGGGCGGACTTTTCAGCCTTCTCATAGGATTTAACAGTTTGGATAAAATAAGACTCAATAAAGAACGGAGGCTTAACTTATGAAAGAAAAGAATCTAACTTTACAGCAAAAGGAAGAGACTTTAGACCAGCATAGTTTTGTTTGCAGTGATGAATTATTTGAAAAAGACTTGAGAGCCATTGTAGATGATACGGCTCGTACTGAGGATGAAACTTCCATGTAAATGAGAAAAAGAGCTGGCTAAGCTCTTTTTTACTTTAAGGCCCTGTTAATGTTTGGCCCATTTTCGTTCTGCCCCCATGAAACGCCCTCAATTGTATAATCAATAATATTAGTTAACAAAGCCTATTTTAAAGGGGGGGACAGTCAACATGTTCTTGACACATTTCTAAAGTATGCTAAAGCTATGTCTGTCAGGATCTGTTACCTTCAATGGCGCTTGTTTTGTCAATTGATTATAATCTAGGGAGAGGGGGCGTCCGATTAGTATGAAAAAGATATTAGTGGTGGAAGATGAAATCGCCATTTCTATGGTGTTGAAAGCATATTTACAGCGTGCGGGGTTTGAAGTAATTCAAGTATATGATGGGCTTAAAGCAATGTCTGTATTTACGGATGTTCAGCCGGATCTTGTGTTATTAGATGTCATGTTGCCGGGAAAAGAGGGCTGGGACATTCTTGCTGAAATTCGTGAGGAAAGTGCATGTCCAGTGATTATGTTAACAGCCTTAACGGATGTAGATTATCGATTATCTGGCTTTCAATCGGGGGCGGATGATTATATTGCTAAACCGTTTGTAGCGGATGAAGTTGTTGCAAGGGTACAAGCGGTATTGCGTCGGTCGCCCCGTTTTGTTACGGATGAAAGTGAAGAGCATATTCGTAAGTTTGGAAGATTACGTGTAGACTTTCAGGCCTATACTGTAGAACTAGACAATAAGGAAGTCAATCTAACTCCACGCGATTTGTCGTTGTTTCTTTTCTTTGCGAAGCATCCTAATCAAATTTTTACAAGGGAGCAGTTGATTGAACATGTTTGGGGAATGGATTACGGCGGAAGCGATCGAGCGGTTGACTTGGCGATTAAACGTCTAAGGAAGGCACTTGAGGAGTGGCCTGAGTCAGAAGGGGAAATTAAAACGTTGCGTGGATTGGGGTATCAGTTAAGTGTCTATCAAAGTTAAAAAGAGGACGACATTATTACGATATTGGACTACTAGATATATTATTACTTTGATGACAGGCGTGCTTATTTTATCGCTTTTTTCTTTATGGTGGATGGAAAAAACAGCACTGGAATATCGTTTAAGCCTGCTTAAGTATTTAGCAGATGAAACAGCCGATCGTGCGATTAAGGATAATGGACAAATTGTTGTTGGACCAATGTTGGCCGAAATTATTGAAGAACGGGAAAAAATTCTTCATTTGGATCAACAGCCTATTATTTATATTGTAGATGTGGACGGTACTATTATTTATACGATGCCGCAATTATACATTAAGCCTGAGGACAGGCAGCTTCCGTCTATCATTATGGATAGTAAGGATACCATGCAAAGAGTTGAAATAAAGGATGATAGTCAATTATATGTCATTAAGTCTCCAATTAATTTTGACTATGAGACAAAAGGATGGGTCGTAATCGCTCAAGAAGAAGGGGCGTTGAAGGAAGTAAACCAAGATCATGGCTGGTTGGCGATGATGATGGGGGCAGTACTTGTATTAGGGTGTAGTGTCATTTATGTTCTTTCACGAAAAATATCACGCCCTATTCAAAATGTTGCGAATGCTGCTGTTCAAGTACGCAAAGGAAATTATGATACTAACTTAAAAGAAGAAGAACCCCGTGAAGAAGAGATTTATGAATTGGTGGAGTCATTTAAGGCGATGACAAGTCGATTGAAACAAAGCGATAAAATGAGAGCTGAAATGCTTGCTGGAGTGACCCATGATTTAAAAACCCCCGTAACCTCTATAAGTGGACTTATTCAAGCTGTAAAAGATGATGTGGTGACAGGGGAGGAAAGAAAGGAATTTTTAGATATATCTTTAAAAGAAACGCAGCGATTGCAACGAATGATTGAAGATTTGCTAGATTATAATGCGATGTCTTCAGGTTCTTTTAAAATACAATTGGAAAAAGAAAATATGAATCAATTTATCGAAGAAATTTCTCATCGTTGGAAGGTTACGCAAGAAGAGCAACATATTGAATTAGATATTCATCTCCCTGATGAAATTTTATTCGGAAGAATCGATTCATTAAGAATGCAGCAAATTATGATTAATTTGTTGAATAATGCTAAACAAGCAATAGAGGGGAAAGGAAGTATTAGCCTGCGTGTATATGAAGCGGAAGAAGCTTTAATCGGTATTGATATTCAAGATGATGGAAGAGGGATACCTAAACATGAACAGGACTTTATATTTGAACCATTTTATCGCGGGGAAAATAAAAAATTGAAAATTCGCGGTTTAGGATTAGGGCTTCCGTTTAGCAGAATGCTGGCTAAAGCACAAAATGGTGACCTCGTTTTAAAAGAAAGCAGTGAGCGGGGAACGACTTTCACTTTATATATTGAAAAAGACAGCCAGGTATAATACAAAAAGCCTTTTCCAAAACTAAGGAAAAGGCTTTTTGTTCTTATACTAATTGACTGATTGCTTGCCATAATTGAAGGTGGCGGGCTTTTCTAGGAAGAAAGCGGCCCATTTCTTCTTCGTTGTACCCTGCATGTAGGTTTTTTTCATCAAAAATAATAGGGCGGCGAAGAAGGTCAGGATTTTGTTGAATTAATTCACAAAGCTCATTTAAAGGGATACTATTGATATCCATTTTTAAGCTTTTAAATTTTTTAGAACGTGTCGAGATGATCTCATCTGTTCCGCCTTCAGTTTTTTGTAAAATCGCTTTAATTTCTTTGACAGAAAGAGGTTGTGAGAATAAGTTGCGTTCTGTATAAATAATGTCGTTTTTTTGAAGCCAGGCTTTCGCTTTACGACAAGCTAAACTGCTTGGAGTAGTATAAATTGTAACCATTTCACATCGACTCCTTTATATTTTCTTCTCTATTTAAGTGAGTTATTGTATTGGATGATGATACATTTACTTTAACTTTGTTATGTGTCAGCAGTATGTCAAGAATAAAATTCTTTTTTTTTTCGAATATGCTAAAGGTGATTGTGGTACAATGGACAACATGATTTAGAGGAAATGAGGATGAGTGTTTGTTAACGTTTGCAGAAAAATTAGCTATTATTGAATCTTTTCCACAGCTACAAAGAAAAGATGTGTCATTAGGACGTGTTAATTTTCATTTTGAAGAAAGTGTGTATGATAGAAAAGTTGTAGTGCAGCATTTACATCCAAACGGTAATGGATTTGTTTATGCAGGTCATTTATCTCCTAACATGACCGATAAAAAAGGGATGGTTAATATCCGTGAATATTCAGAGGAAGAGCTTCGAACAGTAGTAGGAGACAGCATCGCTTATTTATCTCACTTTGACGAAGCGGAAGAAGTAGTGGACGAATTTGCTGATCTTGAAGGCGTTTGGATAGGGCCGGAAAAGCAAGAGTTAACACTTGCTCAAGAAGATTTACTCTGGAATATATATGCAGGAGTGAATCTTGAGGAATGTTTTGAATCACCGATTGAAGCAGAACGTTACTTATTGGAAGAGGGATTTCGTCAAAAAAAGGGCTAAATTCGTGGGATTTTGGCGGAATTTGTCGTTGAATTATTAGGGGATAACCTTGTTTTTTTTAGCATCTGCATGATATACTATAGATAATTATTTTTGTTCGGAATAAGATTGATAGAAGGAAGTACCGTTATAGGTTTCCTCTTGAGACATTATCCAGAATCAAGAATAGTAATAAAATGGATTTTTTCCAAATGGGAGGCACTACAATGGTACAAGGTAAAGTAAAATGGTTTAACGCAGAAAAAGGTTTCGGTTTCATCGAAGTTGAAGGTCAAGACGACGTATTCGTACACTTCTCAGCTATCCAAGGTGATGGTTTCAAAACTCTTGAAGAAGGTCAAGACGTGACTTTCGAAATCGAGCAAGGCGCTCGTGGACCACAAGCTGCTAACGTTCAAAAATAATTGAACGCTAAGAAAAGACTCCGTTTATCGGAGTCTTTTTATTTTGTGCTATTCTTGTCCTTTAGTAGCTGATCCAGCTTTTCTTCGATTCGATTTGTTTGCTGCCGTTGCTTTGTAAGATATGTAATAAATAGAGTAATAAGAACAATCGGTACTACGAGAGAACTAAGGATGACTACTTGAAAAATAACATCTCCACCATTAAAGTGCATCTTACAATCCCCTGCCTTTCATCGATATATTATATCAATAAATGGAATAATAGAGAGTATTTTATGGAAAATACCTAAAAAGTACCTCTGTTTTTATAGCTATACCTCATAGTAAACTATAAAAGTTATAATGTTTAAAACTAGAGAGGAATAGCAAATAGTGAAAAAATTATTTGGCTGTCTTATTATATTAAGCTTTCTTTGGATAAGTCTATTTCCAAGCGATGGACAAGCATCAAGCAATACTCTTTCCATAGGTTCTGTGAAAGTAGACAAGGCAAGCGTTTTTAGTACGCCTAAATTAGGTTCTACTAGAGTAACAGTCTTAAAAAAAGGTGAGAATTTTCCTGTTATTTCTTCTGCCGTAGGAGACTCTGCAAGCCTTATTATACATAAGGTAGTACGTGGAAATACATTATCGAGAATAGCGAATCAGTATGGAGTTTCAGAAAAGGAGTTAAAGAAAGAAAACAAATTAACATCGGGGAAAATTAATATTGGTCAAAAACTGAAGATTCCGCAAAGATATCAGATACATACTGTTAAATCAGGAGATACATTGTGGGAAGTGGCTACTAAATATGGGGTAACGCTAAGTGATTTAAAGAAATTAAATCATTTGCGCACCGTTAATCTTGATGTTGGTCAAAAACTGAAGCTTCCTGATTATTACTGCCAAATTCAATTGCTTGATGGTAAAAAGGGCTGGATTAAGAAATCCCTTCTTAAACAAAAAAAGCAACCCCATATCGTTATGGGGTGGAAGCATAATGGAACGAAAGGGAACTACATGAAACAACCTAATTTAAATGTAGTATCTCCTCGTTTTTATACATTAACTAATTCAGGGGACTTTGTTTCCCTTTCTGTGGATACAGAGTATGTTCAAGACGCTCACCGCCAAGGGAAACAAGTTTGGCCGCTAATTGGTAATAAATTTGACCCTGTTTTAACTGATTTTATACTAGGTAGTGCAGCAAATCGTCAAAAATTAGTTTCAGCTTTGCGAGATTCACTTGTACAAACTAATAGTGATGGAATAAATGTGGATTTTGAAAATATTGATCCAAAAAATAAGCGGGATTATGTGCTTTTCATAAAAGAACTTAAAAAGGCGCTTCAACCGCATGGAATGAAACTATCTGTGGATGTCACCCGGGCAAATGATGATCCTTTTTGGTCAGGGAGTTTAGATAGGAAAGAACTTGGCAAGCTAGCAGATTATATCATCATGATGGGGTATGATGAGCACTGGGGAGGAAGTCCAACAGCTGGTTCTGTTGCTTCTTTGCCTTGGGTCAAGGAAGGAATAGAGCTTTTAATGAAAGAGGTACCTTCTCATAAGATCATATTGGCTGTGCCATTTTACACGAGGGAATGGGTAACAGATTTATCGACAAACAAAGTAAAGAGCTATGATCGTACTATGGCTGAGATTGAGCAAATTATTTCATCTAAAGGACTTCAAAAGGTATGGGATAAAAAGACCTCACAAAATTATGTGGAATATACTTCTAATGGGAAGAAGCATCAAATATGGATAGAAGATAAAAAATCGATGGAGCTTCGACTGAACCTGGTAAAACAGCATTACTTAGGCGGTGTAGCTGCTTGGTATATGGGAGCAGAAACCTCTGACATTTGGGATGTGTATCACTTAATTTAATCGTAATGAATAGTTTACAGAAAAAGAGCTTATCAGACTTAACTGATAAGCTCTTTTGTAATACATGTATTTTTCATTTTACTTTGTAAAGCTTGCTTGAAAATAGTCGTGAATTTTTCGATTCTTGGTAAATCAGTAGTTTGATACATTTGCTCGACTTTTAAGGTAACGGCTAAAGAGCTATGCGCATATAGCATGTCGCGTAATAGATTGACAGCACCGCAAAAGTGATGGTAATTCGTTTCACCTGTCCCGAACACAGCTGTCGTGAGATGAGAGATATCAGCTGCTTCTAATTCCTGATAAAAGGGAATCATTTTGGCTGGTAAATCACCATCTCCCCATGTGTATGAGCCAATCAATAAGCCGTCGTAGGCAGATAGAGTTGCAGAATCGAATTCGCCTAGTTTAAAGAGCTTCGCTTCGGGTAAAAAAGAGGCAATCACTTCAGCAAGTGCTTTCGTATTTCCGCTTCCAGAATGATAGACGATTGCGATTCTCATAGTTCATCAAATCCGTTGCTCGCATTCACTTGGCTGTAGGTTCTTGATTTTTGTTCAAAGAAATCGGTCTTCGTTAAACTAATGGATTCATCATCAAATGTCTTAATCCAAGGCATTGGGTTATCCGGATAGTCTTTATATAAATTATCTAGTCCAAGCATGCGAAGCCGCTTGTTGGCAATGTATTCGATGTACTCATAGAACTCTTCAAGGTCCAGGTCGGCTTTTGCTTGAATATCTTCTAACATATACTCAGACCATTCCTTTTCAAGTTCGACAGCATGTTGGAGTGTATTGTAAATGAACTGTTTGTTTTTTTCTGTATTCAGTTCAGGATATTCGTACATTAAAATTTGAATCAGCATCCCGATAAAGTCAAAGTGAACCATCTCGTCACGGTGAATATAAGAAATCATCGTCGCTGAGCCTGTCATCAGATTTTGACGGCCTAAGTTATAATAGAAGGCAAATGCTAAATAAAAATAGATGCCCTCAAGGTTTGTGGAGTGAATCAAGGCCTCGAATAAATGTTGAGGCGTCGGGTCATCTACAAAGGTTTGATACGCATCGACAATTGGCTGATTTCGCTTGATGACTTGTGGGTGCTGTTTAATCCGATCAAATAGCTGTTTTTGTTTATCTAAAGGGATTAACGAAGCAAGAATATACGAGTAAGACTCATTATGAATCGATTCTTGCTGCGCCATATTGGCTAAAATGGCTTTAACGGCCGGGTCTTTTACATAGCGTAAAAATTCCACTAATGTGGGCGTTTGCAAGCTGTCCATTCCCGCAATCATCGTTAAAATATCTAGAAATACATCTTGAATATCTTCATCCAGCTCGCCCCATTGCTTCTTATCTTGAATCATATTGACACTCGAAGGCTTCCAAAAGTTATTAATCAGCTGGGTGTAGGTATCATAAAATTTCTCATATTGAATGTCATTCCAAAGGAGAAAGCCTGAAGCTTCTCCTTTGAATACGCCGGTTGCCTTTGTCGGATACGTTGGTTCTAACATTCGGATTTTTTTAATGTGAGTTGTCATGTTTTTAAGCTCCTTTTCTTGATAGATAGGGAAGTAGGTAGTTTTTCAGCTAATACTGCTGTCCAGCTCTACCGGCTCCGCTTTTAAGATGAACAGCTTTCACAAGCGTTGTTAAATTCCGAAGAAGTCGAACGAACATAGTAGGTAGATTTCAGTTGGCTTTCCCAAGCGGTCAAGTGAATATCTAATAAGTCTTTCGCTTTAATCGTATTATGAACATATAAATTAAAGCTGATGGCTTGGTCTACATGGCGTTGACGAGCGGCGTTTTGTTTAATGCTTTCTTTTTGATCTAAATGGAAGCGCGTTTTTTTATAGTATTCATACGTATTTGGCGTTAAATCAGGCGCTGTTACTTTGAATTTAAAATTCTTCTTTTCCTCGTAAAATTCGATTTCGTATAATGGGTCGATGCCGTCTGTTGAGTTCCCGATTTTTGCTGTGGACGAGTTCGGTGCAACAGCCATCAAATATCCATTACGAATTCCGTTTTGTTGAATGTTGTGTTTTAGTTCGTTCCATTTCTCATCATGGTAGTCGCGCAGTTCGAAATAGTGACCGGTCTGCCAGTCTGAACCTTCGAAATAGCGGTAGCTGCCTTTTTCTTTTGCTAGTTCGCATGATGCTTGAATCGTTAAGTAAGCGATTGTTTCGTATAAAGAATCAGCAAGCTGAATGGCTTCTTCGGATTCCCAATAGATTTTTTTGACTGCAAGCAGGTGATGCCATCCGAATGTTCCGAGGCCAATCGCGCGATAACGTTGATTAGAAATCTTTGCTTGCTTAACAGGTAAGGTATTGATATCGATCACATTATCAAGCATGCGTACTTGGATTGGAATTAAGCGTTCTAGAACTTCTGCTTCAACAGCACGCGGTAAATTAATAGAAGAAAGATTGCAAACGACGAAGTCTCCGCTTTTTCTTACGATAACAATGTCGCCATCTTCTGTTTCATATTCTTCTGTAATCGATGTCGGACTTAGATTTTGGGCGATTTCGGTACATAGATTCGAGCAATAAATCATTCCTTTATGACGATTTGGATTTTTTCGATTCACCTCATCACGATAGAACATATATGGAGTTCCTTCTTCTAATTGTGAAATCATAATTCCTTTCATGACATCAATCGCTTGTACTTTTTCGTAAGCATAGCTTGGGAGTTTACCATGTTCAGCTGCTTCAACAGCGAGTGCGTAGTGCTTACGGAAGCTTCCGTTGCCCTTTTCCTCATCGTAAAAATCTTCAAGAGAGAAGCCGAGATTTTGCTTCACACTATGCGGGTCGAATAAGTACCATTCTTTGCGGTCTTGAACTGCCTCCATAAATAAATCAGGAATACAAACCCCAGTAAAAATATCATGAGCTTTCAAACGGTCATCCCCGTTTTGTGTTTTTAAGTCTAAGAAACTCATAATGTCTTTATGCCAGGCATCTAAGTAAATAGCAATCGCACCTTTTCGTTGTCCAAGCTGGTCTACGCTAACCGCTGTTTGATTGAATAGGCGAATCCAAGGAGTAGTGCCAGAGCTGTTTCCAGAGAAGCCGCGAATATCTGAGCCAAGAGAACGAATTTTTCCTACGTATAATCCAACGCCGCCGCCAAACTTGGATACTTTTGCGGCATCGTAGTTTGAAAGATAAATGCCATCAATGGAATCTTCTACAGCATCAATAAAACAAGAACTTAGTTGTCCGTGCGTTTTTCCTGCATTCGATAGTGTAGGAGTGGCAACGGTCATGTAAAGATTAGACATCGCCCAGTAGGCTTCTTTAATTAGATCTAGACGTTTGTTTTTCGGTTCATTACGCATAATTTCCATCGCGATAATCATAAAGCGCTCTTGCGGTAACTCGTAGACAGCATTTTTCTCAGGGCGAGCTAAGTAACGGTCATTTAGCAAATAGATGCCAATATAAGAGAAAAGCTTATCCTTCTCAGGGTCAATAGAGCGGCCTAATTCCTCAATTTCTGCTTTTGTATAGGATTCTAGTAATTCCGCTTTATAAACAGGGTAACGTTGTCCTTTTTGTACGCTTGATAGTTGTTTGATTAAATCGTAGAACGGGCCGTAAGAAGTGTCTGTATATCCGCGATTGATTTGCGCTTCTCGATACATAGAGTGTAATAATTCTGCAGCAGCAACGAATGTCCAGTCTGGAGCATCAATATCGACGTTCTCAAGTGCCATTTGGATAAGCTTCTTAGACGTTTGTGCAGCACTTACATCTGTTTGTCGGTCCAACCATTTTTGAAAGCGTTGTTTGTATTTATCCATATGGAGTGTATGCTCGAAATCATTTGATAGGGAAGCCAGCTGCAACATGCTTTGTTCTTTTGAATTTGTTAGAGTAGTCAAGGGAAGAAGCCTCCTTTTTATATTTTAGGTAAATAAAAAAATCCACTCGAGAATGAGTGGATTAAACGACTGAAATAAAAGACTAGTAAAGATAGCTTTTAGGCAATCGTTTCATCATCTCAATCCTCGAAGAATAAGAAACTAGAATGAAGTATAGGCAGGTCTCCTGACTTATGATCTCTCTACTTTGAGTCCTTCCCGTATTCCGATTAATACAGTGGCTTTCTCATTTCGTCACATTTACAGTTGCGAGGACAGTTCCGGATTCTCACCGGATTCCCTATTTAGCCATCTCTGGCACCTTTACTTTATATATCAATATATAGATGTTTTTGGTTTATTTTTGTCAATATCTAGTATTGATTGCAAGTATTATCATAATCTATCTTTTGCTAAATTTCAACTATTTATTTTTTGAGCATTGAAAGGATGAATTATATTATTTAACCTATATAAAAAGTAGGAAAAAGGAATATTAGGAATTTAAAATGGCTAAAATTGTGATAGAATAGAGGGGACATATGGTATTCTTTCAAAGGAAGATTACCAATAAAATTTTACACAAAAGGAGAAATAACGTGGAAAAAGTACTTATTTTCGGACATAAAAACCCAGATACAGATACAATTTGTTCTAGTATCGCTTATGCTGATTTAAAAAAACAATTAGGTGTTGAAGCTGAACCAGTTCGTTTAGGTGAAGTAAATGGCGAAACACAATATGCATTAACGCAATTCAAT